>NZ_JAMYSE010000097.1:0-24525 GCF_040321795.1 Mesorhizobium sp. M0244
CGCCACTCTCTCTCCAGGTCTGTCGCTTGCAGCAGGTTCGTTCCTTGTGATCTGAACGACCCGGAACGGCGGACCTTCGAGCCGGTCCGCCGCTCCGTCTTTGTTCAAGCACCGGTTTTTTCCAAAGCAGGGTGCCCATTTCGGGCTGATGCTCACCTTTCGTCACCCAGCGGGTTCGGTAGCAAGGCATCATTGAAGGATGGCTTGAATCCGCCCGCCAACCGAGTTTACTCGGCGCGGTTCGCGACCCCGCTTCCGTGTCTTGAAAGAGCTAGGGCATCTGAGTGAAATAGAAGCTAATCGCACGTTGCATGATGACGAGGCAAAACGGCTTCGCAATTGATCCGGTATGCACTTTCTCGTCTCTTTATTCTTATTCGGCAAACGAACGGTCAGATCCCACCTGAACTTGGCATCGAGTACCAGACCCCCTAGGCCGCTATCAGATCCGTTGCGCAATAGCGGCCATAGCTTCACGAACGGCCCCTCGTCGCAGATCAGGGATAGATAAATCGGAATGCCAATTACTTGAGCGCGAGGGCAGGAACCAGGCAACGACGAACCCGGTTAGTCATTTGGCAGTTATCCGTCCCTAATAAACGTCCGCCGAACAGTTTTGACGTCCTTAAGTCTTCCTCATGGGCGAGTGCGGCAGGCGCTCCAGCTGGGAACCGTCCTACTCTCACCTTTTGTGCGGTTTCCTACATTGATTTGATCTCGATCACGGAGATCTGCCGACCGATATCAGATGATGAGCGCGTAGATGCCTACGAATTGTCCACAACTAATTGGTTGCGGCAGTGAGACTGTGGAGCGGCCCGGCGTCAGAGGTTAACGTCATTTTGATTTTCTGCGCGAAAGTTGATGTCTAAAGCAAACAAATCAATAGATGTATAGCCATTATAAAAACATCGAAAAACTTCAAGAACTACAACGCCTTCAAAATAAAGTCTCAATTCTGGCGTCATTCTGACATCAGAAGACAATAAGCGTCTTGTCCGAAGTCGCTGCTGTCAAAATAAGTCAACAATCCGTGCAGCATTCCTACAAACGGTCAATGATTCTATCAACGGGTGTCTGTATGTGATTTGGCGCTAATATACGCCGTCTGTAGGTAGACGCTGGGCGCTATCGAAATCAGAAAAAGGAATATTGGATGGCAACTCTGCATTATACGTCGGGTGGATCCGCCACCGAAATTGCAACCGCCGGCTTCAATCTGGCTGACGTTCAGTACGCTTCGCAGGTCGACGCGTTGCCGGAGGGCATGAAGGGTCTGGTGTACCTCAATGAGCACGAGGGCGTAACTTCATCCTTCATCGAGAAAATGACCCCCTTCCTCGGCAATCCGAATGTGTTCGGATTCTACCTTGTTGACGAGCCCGATCCCACGGGCAGGTGGGGCACCTACGCAACCGCCGAGAACCTGAAGGCGGAATCCGACTGGATCCATGAGCATTTTCCAGGCGCCAAGACCTTCGTCACCATGATGAACATGGGATCCCCCACCAATCCGGATTTTACCAACACCTACAATCCCGCCAACACGCATATCGACTATTTCGGAATAGACCCGTATCCGGTACGCACGGGAACGGACACGGTCGACTACGACATGATCGATCGAGCCGTGGCTGCAGCGGTGAAGTCGGGCATCCCGATTAACAACATCGTTCCGGTCTTCCAGGCCTTTGGCGGCGGCAATTGGGAGACTTCCGACGGCGGAAGACAGGTCATGCCCACCGCCGAACAGATGCAAACCATGATGGATCATTGGGCCAAGCTGGTTCCGTCACCCGCCTTCGACTATACCTACAAATGGGGAACGCAAAACGGCGATACCGCGCTTGAAAGCTCCTCGGAACTGCAAGCCTTTTTCCGGGAACACAACACCACTACCGCTGCGGCTTCAGACACCACCAGCAGCGACAGCAGTGCTGCTGCGCCCGCTTCCGACGCCGCCACCAGCGATAGCAGCTCGACTGTGACTGCGCCTTCTCACGTCACTACCGGCGACAGCACCTCGACTGCCACCGCCGCTTCCGGCGCTACCACCAGCGATAGCAGCTCGACTGCCACCGCCCCTTCCCCCGCCACCACCGGCGAAAGCACCTCGACTGCCCCCGCCCCGTCCGGCGCCACCACCAGCGATGGCAGCTCGCCCGCGACTACCCCTTCGCCACTCATCGCCAGCGATTCGACTGCGACCGCCGCCTCCGGCGCGACCACGAGCGATGGCAGCTCGGCCGCGACTACGCCTTCGCACCTCATCGCCAGCGATTCGACTGCGACCGCCGCTTCCGGCGCCACCACCAGCGATGGCAGCTCGACTGCGACCGCCGCTTCCCACTCCGACCGCGGCGGTTTTCACGCTTTGACCGATCTGTTCGGCAGCAACGACACCAGCCATGATACTGCCGGCGACAAGGCAAACGAAGGCAGCGGCGTTGACCGGGTATTGGCTGCGTTGAACCACTCGCTTTCGGCCGGCTCGGAGCTTGCCGCGACCAGCAGCCCGTCCGACACAACGGCAACCAGCCTGACCGGTCACGGGTCCGCCCAGATCCTCCAGGGCAACGAAAATGCCGGCGCCAGTGTCAGCAAGAGCGGCGCCGCCGAGCTTGTATCCGGTCACGGCGGCAACGATGCCTTCGACTTCAGCAAGCTTCAGGACAAAGTCCAACTCGACCACTCCGCTCTTGCCGAGCTCAGGTCGGGAGGGCTTTTATCCCACGCTTCCTCTACCGACACGACTGCGCACGATACGGCTGCCGATGATGGTTCCCATCATATCATCTTTGACAGTTCAACCGGGTCGCTCTCTCTCGACAGCGACGCGACGGCCGGCGCAGCACAAACGCACCTCGCCACCCATTTCCCGTGGCAGCATCAGTCTTTGTGATCTGAAAACCAGAGCGGCGGACCTTCAACTCGAGTCGTGTCCGCCGCTCGTCTTTGTTCAAGCACCCGACTTTCCAAAGCGGGTTGCCCATTTTCGGGCTGATGCTCGGCGCGGTTCACGACCCCGCTTCCGTGTCCTGAACGGTACATCACCAACCGTGGAATAGAAGCTCATCGCACACTGCGTGATGACCAAAACGGCTCCGTAAGCGAGCCGGCACGCACTTTCTCGTCTCTATTCAGCAACCGACGGGTCACCCCCGCCTGAACCTGGCATCGAGTACCAGATCCCTCGGCTAGGTCGCTATCAGATTGCCGAAGGGCCTGACGCTTCATGGATTGTGGAAGTCGCTTGGCGTCTATCTCGCTGAAGCGGAAGCGTCCACCAGGCCAGCATGGATGTCCTTGCCATGATGACATTGATCACGCCGAGCTTTATTCCCGTGAGGCGTTGCAGGTGCGTTTGGCCATGCAGGGCATGGACCGAGCCGTACGGCTGGTAAGGCACAAGCCGCTTCTTGGCGAACCGGCCTCTAAGCATTTGGCAGATAACGACAAGGGGGGCCCGGAGGGACGTCGTCTTCTCAACAAAAACAATCAGCGGGTGGTTCGCCCAGCCATATCCTTCGCATGTTTTCGTATTCGGTGGCGAACCCACTGGCGAGGACTGAGGCCCGCTCAATCGTAGCGAAGGCTCACAGGTGTGCGCCGCTTTGCCTGTCAAAGATATGGACCCGGCGCGGATCGATCCTCAATCTCACCTCTTCACCAGGCCGGACGGAAAGCCTGTCCTTGACAATGGCGTCAATAGCGTCCTCGCCAAACTTGGCGAAGATCTGTGTCTCGGAACCGGTCGGCTCGAGCACCGAAACCGTCGCCGGCAAGCCGTCCGGCGCGATGTCGATATGCTCGGGACGTATGCCGTAGATGACCGGCTGCCCGCCCTGCGCCCTGGCCCCCTCGGCTGGCAGCACGGATCCGGTGTCCGACACGAAGATCTGCCTGCCGTCCTTCGAATCGATCCTTCCCTTGATGAAGTTCATGGCCGGCGAGCCGATGAAGCCGGCGACGAAGACATTCCCCGGATTGTCGTAGAGAGCGAGGGGTGCGCCGATCTGTTCCACCTTGCCGTCCCTCATCACCACGATCTTGTCGGCCATGGTCATCGCCTCGATCTGATCATGGGTAACATAGACGATCGTTGTGCCCAGGCGTTGATGCAGTTCCTTGATCTCGACGCGCATCGCAACACGAAGTTTGGCGTCGAGATTCGACAGCGGCTCATCGAACAGGAAGACCTGCGGGTCGCGCACAATGGCGCGTCCCATGGCCACACGCTGGCGCTGTCCACCCGATAGCTGTTTCGGAAATCGGTCGAGCAACTTGCCTAGATCGAGAATTTCGGCCGCCTTCTTCACCTTGGCGTCGATCTCGGCCTTCGGCCTGCCCTTGATCTTGAGCGAGAAGCCCATGTTGTCGGCGACGTTCTTGTGCGGATAGAGCGCATAGTTCTGGAAGACCATCGCTATGTCGCGGTCTTTCGGCAGAACATCGTTCACCACCCGGCCACCTATGCTGATTTCACCGCCCGATATCGCTTCGAGACCGGCGATCATGCGCAACAGGGTGGATTTGCCACACCCCGATGGGCCGACGAGGATGACGAACTCGCCATCGGCGATGTCGACATTCACGCCGTGGATGACCTGGGCGTTTCCATAACGCTTGATGATGTTCTTGACGGTGACCTGAGCCAACTTGCATCCCTTCTATTGCGGTAGAGCAATCTGCATCTTCACTTCGCCCTTTGGGGCAGACGCGGCGATTTCAAACGCTCGAACGCTGTCTTCGAATTCCAACGTGCGCGTGATCAGCGGCTTCACATCGATCGCTCCGGAAGACAGCATGGCAACGCAGCGCGGAAAAACATGCGCATAGCGGAACACATGCTCGACGCGCGCCTCGCGCACCATCGCTTTGCCGAGGTCGTAGTTGATGCCATGCATCTGCACGCCGACGAAAACCACCCGGCCGGCCGGACAGAGCGGATCGAAGACCCCTTCCGCCGCGCGAGGGCTGCCGGAGCATTCGAATACGATCTCGACGCCCCAGCCTTCGGTGGCGGCGAGAATTTCATTGGCGAGGTCTTGCCTGGCGACATTGATCGGCGTGATCGGGCCGAGCTTTGTTGCGAGCTCGAGCTTGGTGTCATCGACGTCCGATACGAAGACCCGGGCGCAGCCCGCCGCCAGCGCAGACAGTGCCGTGACCAGGCCGATCGGGCCAGCGCCCATGACCAGAGCGATGTCGCCCGGCTTCACTTGGGCCTTGGTGGCGGCATGGACGCCGACGGCCAGTGGCTCCACCATGGCCGCCTTCGCGAAGGAAACATTGTCCGGAAGCCTGAAGGTGAAGTTCTCCGGATGAACAACGGTCGGGCGCAGAACGCCGTGGATAGGCGGCGTCGCCCAGAAACGAACCGCTGGATCGACATTGTAGAGGCCCATGCGCGTCGCGCGACTGTTCGGGTCCGGAATGCCCGGCTCCATGCACACCCGGTCGCCGACCTTCAGCGATGTCACCTCGGCTCCTGTCTCCACGACCGTGCCCGACGCCTCATGGCCGAGGATCATCGGCGCCTTCACCTGGAAAACGCCGGCGCCGCCGTGCGTATAGTAGTGCACATCCGAGCCGCAGATGCCGACGGTATGCAATTTAATGCGCACGTCGCGGACGCCGAGCACCTCCTCGCGCTCGATCGGGAAATCCCGCAGCGATAGTTTCATCTTCTCTTCAAGCACCAATGACTTCATGAGCCTGCGTCCTGTCCTTTTTCTCCCGCGCTAACCACGCCAAACGATCAGCACACCCAACACGATCGCCAGAGCATGGCAGACGGACAATGGGATCGACTGTTCGAGAAACCTCATCCAGAACAGTTCGAGCGCAACGAACAGATAGATGCCTACAAAAACCCGGTCGAACCAGTTGGTCACGATCGGCAGGAAACCGGTGCGTTGCGGGCTTGCGACAATGGTATTGGCTTCGTCATCCACCTCATCGAGATCGACGGTGTGCTCCATCGTACTACTCCTTGACCGCGCCGAAGGTCAGACCGGCCACGATGTGCCGCTGGACAACCGAGAAGATCAACAGCGCCGGGACAAGCGTGATGATCGCAATGGACGCCATCGTGCCCCATTCGGTTCCGGTCGTGGTCACGTATTCTGACAGGCCGGTGGTGATGGTGCGCGCGTTGAAGCTGGTGAGCGTTGCGGCGAGCAGGAATTCGTTCCAGGCGAACACCCAGGTCAGGATCAGGGTGACGGCGAGGCCGGGCCGCGCAAGCGGAAAGATGACTTCGCGGATCACCTGCCACGTCGTGGCACCGTCGACGGTTGCGGCCTCGTCCAACTCCTTTGGAATACCGTCGATCGTCGGCCTGAGCGTCCAGATGGCGAAAGGCAGGTTGAACGTGCAGTAGAGCAGGATCATGCCCGTCCGTGTGTCGTAGAGCTTCCACTCTCCTATGACGAAGATCTGCGTGAAGAGCAGGAAGAAGGGCAGCAGGAATACAGCGGCTGGCGCCATGCGGTTGGTGATCGTCCAGAAAAAGATGTTCTCCTTTCCTGCGAGATCGAAGCGCGACAGCGCGTAGCAGGCCATGAACGCCAGAACCGTCACCAGCGTCGCGTTGCCGGTCGAGATCACGATGGAGTTGAACATATAGCGGCGCAGCGTATCGTCGCCCAGGACCTTGACATAGTTCTTCCAGTAAACCGTCTCGAGCAGAACGCTCGGCGTGGTGAACAGTTCGACGGCCGGCTTTACGGAGATGACGAACAGCCAGTAGATCGGGAACAGCGTCAGCAGGCTGAGAAAGATCCACAGCAGAATGGAATAAACAGGGCGGTTGGCGCGCATCAGGGTGTTCTCTTCTGGCCGCGGCGGGCGACAAGGGCGACATAAAGCAGCCAGCACATCACCAGAGTGAGGTACAGGACGATGATCGAAGTGGCCGAGCCGTATCCGTAATCGGTCTTGGGAAATACGATCTTCCAGATGTGCAGGCCAAGGTACCGGGTCGCGGCGCCAGGGCCGCCACCGGTCAGCATCCACACTTCGTCGACGGTGCGCAGTGCATCCATGAGACGAATGAAGACCGTCGCCAGGATCGCCGGGCGGATCATCGGCAACGTGACGTGCCAAAAGATCTGCCACCTGTTGGCTCCGTCGATCTGGGCCTGCTCGAACGGCTCCTTAGGAAGCGAAACGAGTGCCGCAAGCAGCGTCAGCGTCACCAGTGGCGTCCAGTGCCAAATATCCATGATGACAGTCAGTGCAAAGGCCATGTTCGCATCACGACCGATATTGAGGTCGTAGCCGAACCAGGATTTCAACAAATACGGGATGATGCCGATGCTGGGTGTTGTCATCAGGCGCCAGACCGATCCGACGACGATCGGCGCCACGATCAGAGGCAGGGTGTGGATCGTGCGGAAGAAAGCCCGGCCGGGAAACTCCCGCATGAACAACTGAGCCAGAAGGTAGCCAAGGACCACTTCACTCAATACGGCGAAGAAGGCGAACTTCAGCGTGAACGCGATGGAGGTCAGGAACTCGCTGTCGAAGACGAGGCGGCGGAAATTGTCGGCGCCATTGTAGACCATATAGGGATTTGCGCCGAACGGGTTCCATTGATGGAAAGCCACATAGAGCACGTACAAAAATGGGACGATGCCGAAGATCCCGAGGATCGCAATCGTCGGGGCGAGCATCAGCCATCCAACTCTGTTTGATCGCACGCCAGCCCTGTTTGATCGCATGGAACCACTCCCTGGAAGGCGCATCCGCCGCGACATTCTATGAACCTCGCGAGGCGGCAAACTGCGTACCCGGGCCACCGCTTTCGCGGCGGTCCGGGCACTGCGTTCGCACTGCTACTTGCGGTAGCCTAGGTTCTTCAGTTCCGCCTCGGCAGCGGCAGCCATCTGGTCGAGCCCATCGTCGGACGACACCTCACCCAACAGAATCTTGTAGAAGATCGGCGCCGTTGCTTCGCGTACCTGTGCATGGAACGGATAAGGAGGGGCGCCGGCAAACAGCTTTCCGTCGTTCTTGAGCATGGTGTAATAGCCGTTGAGCTTCTTATCCATCTCTATGACTTTAGGATCGTCGTAGGTTGCCGTGTTGGTGATGCGCGGCGCGGCGACCGCCCAATCGCCCTGGACCGAATCCTGGCCGATATACTGGAGGAAGAGAAGCGCCGCTTCCTTGTTCTTCGAGGTGACTGGAAGGCCGAAGGCGCCGCCGTCGTAGTAGCCGATATAGCCTTTGCCGGACTCGGCATCCTCCATGACCCCCGGTTCGACCGGCGGAAGGGCGACGCCGACATTGCCAACCACCTTCGACTTCTCAGCGTCCGAGGCGATCCAGGCGGCGTTCTCGCCATAGACAAGGCCCTGTGCCACACGACCCGCCGCGAAGGTGGTGGCGACTTCGGTCCAGGTGCTGGCCTGAGATTCCGGTGGCGCGATGTCGCGCAGATGCAGCCAGTATTTGAGCGCCGCCTTTGCCTTGTCGCTGTTCATCGCTCCACCATTGGCGACGGACGCGGCATAATTCTTCGATGCGTCGATGCCCCAATTGTACACGCCGAACGTCGGCGCGACCGATTCGAAGAATTCGTACCAGGAAGCCGGGTGACCGGTGTGCGCCTGAGCGGTCGTGCCCCACAATTCCTTGCCGTTGTCCTTGCCCCATTTGGTAAAGAATTCCGCGATCTGCGTGTATTCCTCATGGGTTTTGGCAGGAACCAAGTCCTTGCCGGTTTCCTTCTTGAAGGCTTCCTTGACGGCAGGATCATTGAACAGATCCGTCCGGTAGAGATAGAGCTTGATGAAAGCTTCCATCGGAATGCCGAACAGATCGCCGTCGCCGTTCTTGAAATAGTTCGCGAACGTCGTGAAGTGCGTCTCGTCGTAACCCGGCGCTTTCAGCGACGGATCGTCCTTCAGAGATTTCGTGATGTCGACCAGGAAATCACGGGCGAGATAGGCATAGATGATGTCCTGCTCGATATAGACCATGTCATAGATGCCGGTCTTGGCTTCCATGTCCTTGATCGCCTTGTCATACATCTGGTCCCAGGATGTGGTTTCAATCTCCACCTTGATGCCCGTCGACTTCTCGAACGCAGGCGCAAGAACATCCTTGATATAGTTCGAAGGCGGGGTGCTTTCGGTCACCCCGTGCAACGTAACACCCTTGTACTTTGCGCCGGCGTCTGACCAGAAATCGGCCTTGGCAGGCATCACGCTGGTCATTAGCCCCACTGCCAATGCGGCAAGGCTTATTCCGAGTTCATGTCTCATTTTTCACTCCTCCAACAGAATCTTGAATGTCAGTCCGTCATTTCGCAGTCATGGCAACGTTCCTTCCCGCCAGACCGGAAACCTCCTGGCCATCAAAGGCCTTGTGGCGGCCCCGCCTCGGCGATTTCCTCCGATCAACCCGGTGGTGCCTCCCTGCTTGATCCAAATTTAAGACGCCAGCGCACGGGCACTGGCCCTATGAAGATTCATCGCTTTCCGTGTCCGCACCCGAGCAGAAAACTCCCCTCAGGTGCTGGCCTTGGGAGGCAACCTGTATTTTCTGCTGTTTCGAATTGCCGGCTTGGTCTCAACTCACGGACCGAGTTGGCCATATTCATGCAAACGAGCACAGAAGAGCGCTATCGGCCCATCTGTCGCGAAGAGCGGAGAAATTGGATCACAGGGGCAAGTTAATTTCCTCCTCCACGTTTCGCTGGTTGGCAGCGTTATATGTTGTTCTTGTCCACAAATTAGACGATACGCGAATTCTGTCAAGCCAAAAAACCCGCCGAGGCAGCGTCCCCCGGATTCCGCGTAATATCCGCGACATATTTGCGTGGATGATGCTCGATCCGGTTAGGAGTTGCCGCGCGCACCAGCATTTGTTGCGCCGTCGAGGACCTTGACATTTGTCACGATGGGCATTTTGTTGTCCTTGTCAACATTCACAGAGTCGCCAGTACCCAGAGGAAACAGCCGATGCGCAGATTGGGCATTCATTCGTTCGTATGGACCGGCGGTGGCACTCAGGCCATGCTTGAAGAAGCGATGGAGAATTCGGCTGCGTGCGGTTACCGGCTGATCGAGTTTGCGTATCTTCAACCCGAAAAGTTCGACATCCATCGCCTCGCCAAGAAGGCTCAGTCGTTAGATCTCGAAATCGCCGTCACCATGGGCCTGCCCTTGAGCGCCGATGTGTCGAGCGAGGACGGCGCTGTCGTGAAGGCAGGTGAGGAATTACTCGCGAATGCAGTCGCGGCGGTGCGGGACATCGGCGGCACCAAGCTCGGGGGCATTCTCTATTCCGCGCATACGAAATACTCGACAATGCCGAGTGATCGCGGCCGCAAGAACAGCGTCGCAGCCATTGCCAAGACGGCTGACGCAGCAAAGAAGGCCGGCGTCGATCTGGTCCTGGAGGTCGTCAACCGGTTCGAGACGAATCTCTTGAACACGGCGGCTCAGGGCCTCGACTTCATCAAGGCGACCGGCTCCGATCACGTCACGCTCCATCTCGACACGTTTCATATGAACATCGAAGAGGCCAATCCAGCGGCGGCCATTCGTCTGGCCGGCGACAAGATCGGCTATTTTCACATCGGCGAAAGCAATCGCGGCTACCTCGGCGATGGGGTGATCGATTTCGATCGCATCTTCGACGCGTTGCTAGACATCGGCTATAGCCGCGACATCACCTTTGAATCGTTCTCCAGCGCCGTGGTCGATGAGGGTCTTTCCCTCGCATGCGCCATATGGCGCGACACCTGGACCGAGAACATGCCGTTGGCAAAGCATGCCAAGGCCTTCATCGACCTGAAAAAGCAAGAGGCGGTTCGTCGGCGAACGACGAATGCCCGTCCATAAGTCGAGGACAATCTGATTATGCGGCAGTGCGGACCCTCTGCCTAAGACGCCCTGCTCCGCGGTCTTCAGCGCTGTAGTGCTGTGGTTTTTTCGCTGTTCATCGGCAGCCTCGGATCCGTGAGACAGAAGCTTCGGGGGGATGCGTGTTCAATAAGATCGCGCCAGTTGCTGCACGCCTGCGCGGCGTGTACCAAGTGAGCGCGTTGTGGTTGCGTTCGGCTTGCGGACCGCAGGTAACCTGGAGAGACCTAAGTGAATGACCCGGCGCTGACCGCCAGTTCAAATCGCAGGATTCGACAAAACAATGAAGTGGCGGCTCTAAGAGCCCTTCATCAATTTGGACGTCTCACTCGAGCCGAACTCGCGCGCAAGTTACGGCTTAACCGCTCTTCGTCGGGGCATATCATCGCGAGCCTGACGGCTGACGGTCTGGTGCGCGAAGCAATTGAGGATCTGCCTGAACAAGCGGGCTATGCCCGAGCCGGCCGTCCCGGCATCATGCTGGAGCTTGTGCCGGATGCTATTTTCTTCCTTGGGGTCGAGATCGGTGTCGAGCATATCAGTACGGTAGAGATCGATCTTGGAACCAATATCGTTTCGACGAATGTGGAACCGTTTGATGGTCCGTCGATCAACGTAGAGGCCGCGGTCGACCGCGCCGTGAGGCTGGCTCTCCAATCTATTCCTGTGTCAAAACTGGAGCGATGTGAAGGCGTTGGCGTATCAACCCCGGCGCAAATGGACAAGAATGGCTTCGTCCACTTTGCGCCGCTTCTCGGCTGGCGAAATGTTCACCTTGCAAAGCTGGTGAGAGACGCCCTGCCGATTCGTGTTCCGGTCCTTGCCGAGAACGATGCCAACGCATTCGCCATCGGCGCGACTTACGGGCGCAGCGAGGTGCATTCCGGCGTCACGCTTTTTCTCGTTATGGAGAGCGGTGTCGGCGGCGGCATTATCGTTGACGGCAGCCTTTTTCGCGGCGCCAACGGGCTGGCGGGGGAGATTGGGCACTTGATTGTCAGCGACGCGCCAAGCCCGCGCCGCAATCTCGAACAACTAATCGGCCTTGAAAACATCATGGCCGAGTATCGCAAGACCTCCGCCCTCAGTGATCCGACATTCGGCAACTTCCTTTCCGATGTCCAAAACCGGTTGCCTAGCGCTGTCTCAATAGCCGAGGACTGGGCAAGGGCTTTGGCAATAGGCCTGGTGCAGACTTGCCGAATCATCGACGCCGACAAGATCGTGCTGGGCGGTTCGGTCGCCGCACTCTATCCCTTGATGGCTGCCAGGGTCACTGCACACATCCATGCCATACAGGAATCCAGTTTCCCGTTCCCATCGATCACAATGAATGATGAAGGAACTGTCGGTTCCGCTTTCGGTGCGGCCTGCATGTTACATCAGCGATATTTGTCTCTGCAAAGTCAGCGTTTCGCCGATGGTACGGCGGAACTCGAAGGGGCAGAGGGAGACGAAGGCTAATATCAGGTTCGGCACTGCCGAACCGATGCTGCTGCTCGGGCTACCTGTTTGATCGCAATTTAGAATGCCATTGTGGCCTGTCCGTCTCGATTGATTAATATGTTGCATAAAGCTACAAACATAATTAGTGTAGTCCCTGGAGGAGCATCGCGCATTCCCATCGTGGCCGTCTCGGGTTGTCGTTCGCTGTGGAACAGGATCAGCGAGCGGCCGCAACCTCCAGGCGCATGCTCCAGCTAAAAGATGTGCGCTAGCCGAGTTGTATGATGCCCGCAGATGCGATTTTAAGTCAGACCAAGCTCGCACCCGACGCACTAGGGCCGACCGTCGTCATCGGCGAGATCCTGGTGGAGATCATGGCCAAAAGTCGCGGCGACGGCTTTCTCGAGCCGATAGAGCTTATCGGCCCCTACCCCAGCGGCGCGCCGGCGATTTTCATCGATCAATGCGCCAAGATCGGCGGGTCGGCGGCAATCGTTGCATCGGTCGGCGACGATGATTTCGGCCGCATCAATGTCGAACGGCTCCGGTCTGACGGCGTGGACGTATCGGCTGTTTCGGTCAGTCAGGATTATCCGACCGGAAGCGCGTTTGTTCGCTATCGCAACGACGGCTCGCGCGACTTTGTCTTCAACATCGGAAAATCGGCGGCGGCCCTGGTGAGCCTGACGGTTGAAGCGAAGGCGCTGTTCGAGCGGGCTGGACACCTCCACGTCATGGGTAGCGCTTTTGCCATCCCGGGTATCTGGGAGACGATGGATTATGCCATCGGCGTCATCAAGCGGCGCGGCGGCTCCGTTTCACTTGACCCGAACTTGCGCAAGGAATTGCTCGGGCTCGGGCAGACGCAGGAGCGCTTCGCCAAGCTCGTCGACATCGCGGACCTTATCCTGCCCTCCGGCGACGAATTGTTCATGGCAGCTGGAGTTGATGGTGAATCTGCCGCGGTCATCGCGCTCTTTGGGCGCAGTGTGACGGAGATAGCCCTTAAACGCGGCGAACACGGATCAACATTCTTCGGTGCTGACGGCTCGCGGATTGATTGCTCGGCGTTCAGGGTTGCGGAAATTGATCCGACGGGCGCTGGCGACTGTTTCGGCGGCGCTTACGTCGCTTGCCGCCGTCTCGGCATGCCTGTGTTCAAAGCCCTGGAGTATGCCAATGCCGCGGGCGCTCGCAACGTTACTATTCAAGGTCCGATGGAAGGTGTCGCCTCGCGTCGGCAGCTTGACGAATTCATCGCCGTGACCCCGAGAAACGCTCGATGACCGGTCTCCTCAAAAACCTGGCGGCGGCGCGGCGCAATGGTTCGCCGATAGGCGTCACGTCGGTCTGCTCAGCGCATCCATTGGTCATCCGGGCAGCAGCGCGCAACGCTGCACGCTTCTCCGGCACGCTTGTGATCGAAGCAACCTGCAACCAGGTCAACCAGTTCGGCGGCTACACCGGAATGCTGCCCAGCGATTTTGTTCGTCTCGTCCAGCACATATCGGCAGAAGAAAAGCTTCCGATGGAAAGGATCATCTTCGGTGGGGATCACCTTGGGCCAAATCCGTGGCGCGGGGAACATGCCGGCGCAGCGATGGCGAAGGCAGAAGAGATGGTCACGGCGTACGTGTCCGCCGGCTTCCGAAAGATCCACCTCGATGCTTCGATGGGATGCGCCGGCGAGCCTGCCGCGCTCGACGACGCCACAACGGCGGAGCGTACAGCGCGGCTGGCCATGGCGGCAGAGCGCGCGGCGCGCGCCGCAGGAGATGAGGCGCCGGTCTACATCATCGGCACCGAGGTGCCGACGCCCGGCGGCGCCAATCATGCAATCAGCGACATTGAGCCGACCAGCGTAGCGGCGGCGACGCACACGATCGATGTTCATCGCGATCTGTTCCTGAAGCAAGGCTTGGCCGATGCGTTCTCACGCGTCATCGCACTGGTGGTCCAGCCCGGTGTGGAGTTTGGCAATGAGAATGTGGTCCTTTACGATTCCGCCAGGGCACGCGGGCTGACGCGGCTGCTCGAGCAGGAACCTAGCCTGGTCTACGAGGCGCATTCAACCGACTACCAGGGACGAACATATTTGCGCCAATTGGTCGAGGACGGCTTCCCGATCCTGAAAGTGGGGCCGGAATTGACCTTCGTCCTGCGCGAGGCGCTCTACGCGCTGGACCTTATCGCGACCGATCTTTTGCCGGGCTACGGAGCCCGTCCACTCTATCAGGCCATGGAGCGATTGATGCTGGCCAAACCCGGCAATTGGCAGGGCCATTATCACGGCTCGGAAGCCGAACAGCGCATCCAGCGCCACTACTCGTTCTCGGACCGCATCCGGTATTACTGGAAGCAGCCGGAGGCGGAAGCAGCGGTCGCGAGGCTGACCGCAGCCCTGCACGGCAAGACGGTGCCGCTCACGCTGTTTCGCCAGCATCTGCCCGCATTCGATGCGTTTGCAGGCAAACCGCTCGAGCCGACCTCGTTACTGATCGCCTCGATCCAGCGCAGCCTGGACGAGTACCGCTTCGCCTGCACGGGCGAGGCACTCAACACCGAAAGTAACCCGACGGATGGAGGACGAAGATGAGCGAACAACTCTCTGGAAAGGTCATTGCAATCACAGGCGCGGCATCGGGTATCGGCCTTGCTTGTGTCCGTGGTTGTCTCGATGCTGGCGCGCGGGTGGTCCTGATCGACTATGCGGATGAGAAACTGCGCAGCCTGGCTGCTGATCTCGGCGAGAACGCGATTCCTTTGAGGGTGGATCTCACCAATCCGGAAAGCGTGGCAGGCATGATGCCCGGCATTCTGGACAGGGTCGGTCACCTCGACGCCTTCCATGCCAATGCCGGCGCCTATATCGGCGGTGATTTCATCGATGGTGATCCGGACGCCTTTGACCGGATGCTGAACCTGAACGTCAATGCCGTATTCCGAACTATTCATGCGGTCCTGCCGCACATGATCGAGCGGGGCACGGGAGATATCGTGGTCACCAGTTCCGTGGCCGGCCACACCGCGGTGCCGTGGGAGCCGATCTACACCGCTTCCAAGCACGCAGTTCAAGCGTTCGTCCATGCGCTGAGGCGACAGGTGGCGAAGCACGGCATCCGTGTCGGCGCGATCGCCCCCGGACCGGTAATGACGCCCCTCGTCGCCGACTGGCCGAAGGAGAACCTCGCCCGGGCGATGGCGGCCGGAAATCTGTTCGAACCGAAGGAAATTGCCGAAGTCCTGCTGTTCATGCTGACCCGGCCGAGAACGGTTACAATTCGCGATATCGTCATTCTGCCGACCAACTTCGACATTTGACACGTAGCGTCTCGGCATCGAAATTCGAGGAGGTAGGCCATGTACCAAGCGCGCTTCAGGGTGGACAACGAGGTCGCCGTGGTGACCGGCGGAGGCAGAGGTATTGGCCTCGCATGCGCCGAAGCGTTGGGCGAGTCCGGAGCGCATGTGGTCATCATAGAGCCCGACGAGCAGATCGGCAGTGCTGGCAGGGATGCACTGACTGCGAAAGGCTACTCGGCCGAGCTGATGCTCGGTGACGTCACTTCGTCAACAAGGATGAGCGAGATTGCTGACACGCTCGCCGCTCGGGGGACGCCGGCTTCGATTCTCGTCAACAATGCCGGCGTCGGCAGCAGCGGCATTTCGTCGGAAGATATCAGTGATGAACTCTGGCTGTGGATGATGAACGTCAACATCAACGGCGTCTTCTGGTGCTCGCGCGCTTTCGGCCGCCACATGATCGCGGCCGGCCGCGGCTCAATCGTCAATCTGGGTTCCATGTCGGGCACGATCTGCAACCGGCCGCAGCCGCAAACACCTTACAATGTCTCCAAGGCGGCCGTGCATCACATGACCCGCTCGATCGCCGCCGAATGGGCGCCTCATGGCGTGCGGGTTAACGCGGTGGCGCCAACCTACATCGAAACGCCGATGGTCCTGGCGATTCCGGAAAACGCGCCGCGTATAGAAGCGTGGTTGCGAGACACGCCAATGGGCCGCATGGGCCAGGCGCACGAAGTCGCCAGCGCTGTCCTGTTCCTCGCTTCCGACGCGGCCAGTTTGATGACCGGAGCCGTCGTACCCGTCGATGGGGGATTTACGTGCTGGTAGGACGGTAGCAGCCAAGAGTTTCCTCGCGGTCACTTCTCTCACCGAAGCTCGAGCTCGAGAAGGTGGATGCGGCTTCGGCCGCCGGCACATCGCCTTAGGTAACCTCGGCGCCGATCGCAGCCAGCGCGAACCACGTCGAAATCCTTGTCCCCAACCAACAGTCGAGCCGCCCGCCAGGCACCGCCGACCAATGTAGATCGGCAATCTGTCAGCAAAATTAGTGACGCCTCCGCACGGGCGACGCTGGCCGAGCCCTGCTTCGAACGGTCATGCCGCCGCTGGGCGGTTCGCAGTCTCGCCGCGACTACCAGAAGGCTTGTATGCGCCCATTGCGATGGCGCGCACCTCCAGCGGTGTAGTCGAGCAGAGTCGCCTGCTTTCTAACTCATTCGAGGGAGACCGGGCGATCAGACGGCTCGCCGTCGGCTTAATGCCCATTGATATAGGTCATGGAATTTGTTTGTTGTTGCAGCCAACAAATTACAAGATCGGGAGGATAGGACGAAATGCTACCCCTTCATAATTTTCGTGGACTAATGACCTCGACGGATCTGTAGGATTTGCGCAGCCGCTCAGCTTGAGCTCAGCCATGGCTTGCCTCCCGGGCACCGGCACGTTTGGTCGTGTCGTTGTTGTTTTCGTCATCTTGCGCCATCGCCAGCGGCGCGCCTGGTTCGCCTTCCCACAGGATCAGGCTGGCGGCGCCGATCAGTCCGGCCTGATTGCCGAGTTGCGCCGGCACGATGGGTACGTCCCGGTAGGCGGGCATCGCCCGCTGCTCGACGACCGCCCTGATGCTTGGAGCCAAGAGGTCGAAACCGTTGGCGAGACCGCCACCCATTACGATCAGGTCCGGCGAATAGAGATGAAGCAGATTGGTGAAGCCGATGCCCAGCCAATTCGCCTCCGCCTCGATGAGTGTGCGCGCGCGCCCGTCGCCTGCACGCGCGGCCTCGACCACGTGCCTGGCCGAGACGTCGCCGTCGGCCGAAAGGCGCCGCAGCAGCGAGCCGTCGCCCGGCGCCGTCAGCGCCGTGGCGCGCCGCCCGAGCGCGGTTCCGGAGGCGACCGCCTCGAAGCAGCCGACGGCGCCGCAGAAGCAGCGGTCGCCTTCGCCGGTGATGGTCATGTGGCCGATCTCGGCCGCCAGCCCGCGCCGGCCATGATAGATGTGACCCTCGGCAACGACGCCACCGCCAATGCCAGTCGACACGGTGACGAACACCATCGACCCGGTGCCACGCCCGGCGCCGAAGCGCCATTCGCCGAGTGCTGCGGCATTGGCGTCGTTCTCCAGCCGCACCGGCAGACCGAAATACTTGCCGAGAATGTCGATCAAGGGCACGTCGTGCCAGCCAGCCAGTGTCGGCGGTGCGATCACGATCCCGGCCTTGGGGTCGAGCGGCCCCGGTGCGCCGACGCCGATGCCGGCAACCTTGGCCTGTGGGTGCTGTGTCAGAAGGTCCCCGGCCAGCGCGATGATCTGGCCGATCACCGCTTCCGATCCCGCGATCGCCATCGTCGGGGCCGAAACATGGGCGATCACGTGGCCGCCGCTCTCGACCAGCGCGCCGCGCAGCTCCGTTCCGCCGAGATCGAAGGCAAGCGCTACCTTTGTCATCAGGCGGCAATCTCCAGCCCATGCAGCCAGGCCATGCGCTGCGCAAGGTCGGGGTCGCCGAATGCCAGCGATCCGAGCACCACGGTTTCGGCGCCGGCGGCGCGCAGGCGGGGCACCGTTTCGTGGCGGATGCCGCCATCGGCAGCCAAGATGATTTCGTTCTCTCGACCTGCTTTTCGCATCAGCGCCCGTGCCTCGATCAGGCGCGGGCCGGCCTGGTCGGACAGGCTCTGGCCCTTGACGCCGATGGATGTGCCGAGAAGCGTCACGAAAGCCACTTGCGACAGGAAAGGTTTGACCGCGGCCACCGGTGTTTCCAGTCTCAGCACCACCCCGGCCTCGACGCCGAGCTCACGCGCCAACCGCACGGCGCGTAGGCCGGCCTCGCCGTTTTCCGCATGGACGCTGACAAGATCGGCGCCGGCCTCGATGAATTGGCGCGTCTGCTCCTCGACGATCTCCGCTTCAACCATCAAATGCACATGGATCGGCTTTGCCGTCAGCATGGCGATCCGCGCCACCAGGTCCGGAAAGAACAGGAAGCCGGGGGTGAAGCGGGCGTCCGCGACGTCGATGTGGTGGAGGTCGACAAAGGGATCTATGCGCTTCAGGTCGCGCTCCATATTGGCGAGGTCGGCCGACCACAGCGAAAACTCGCCGAGCAACCGGTTGCGCGGAAGGGCGGCGATGGCAGCGGGGCCGGACAGGGATTTGGTCGTCATAACGGGACAAGGCTCCGGATGTTGAAGTGAGCGTGAAGGAAGGTCGTGATCTCAGCCTGCAGCTCGGCGAAATGCCTGACGCTGTCGAGCGCCTTGGGAGAGATTTCCGCAAAGGTCGCGCCGGGGATCGCCGTGGCAAGCGTGCGCGCAGCCGGCAGCGGATGCACCGCATCCATGGCGTTGCCGATGACCAGCGTGGGGACGCCAAGGGCAGCGGCGTTGCTTTCAGAAACGCCCGGTCCGTCGGCGGCGATGTCGGCGAGGACCTGCGCGAATGGCGCGGCGTCCGGCCGGTCGAAATAGCCGAGTAATGAGGCGAGATTGTCGGGCGCGTGGCGCTGCAGGCGCTCGGCGGTTTCCGATTGCGCGAAGATCGTCCTGGCCTTGTCGGGGCCGTGGTCGAGGATGAGGCCGGCGACCTCGGCGATCGGCCGCAGGTTCACCGGCGCGCTGTCGAAAATCCAGGCCGGGCGTACAAGCAGCAGACCCGCGATGCGGTCCGGGTGGCGACAGGCAAGGCGCAAGGCAATGGCGGCGCCCATGGAAACGCCGCCGGCGACGAAACGGTCGAGACCGGCTTGATCGGCGGCGGCAACAACATCGTCCGCGAACATGCTCAGGGAAAACGGACGGCGGCTGCCCAGTCCGGAGGCGCCGTGCCCGCGGCATTCCAGCGTGATGCGCCGGAAGTCGGCACCGGCCGGGAAAGCCTGGGCAATTTGCGCCTCGCCGCCGCCCAGCCCATGCTGGAAGACGACGGCAAGCCCGTTGCCATTATCAGAAATCCGAAGCGTGGCGTCGTCGCGAAGCAGAGCGGCCAGGCGAGCCATCAGGTCAGCCCCATCAGGAAGCGAGCAACCCCTGGTGCCTCTTCGGCCGAGAGGCCATGCGTGACCAGCGGCCCGTCAAAGCCTGATGACTTCAGCCTGGCGACGAAATCCAGGAAATCGACGACGCCCCTGCCGGCGGTGGCAAAGCGGCCGTCGGCCAAGCGGTCCTTGGCATGCGCCATGGCGACGTGGCCGGCGGTGCGTTCGACGGCGGCGGCCACGATGGCGCTTGCTTCCTCGGGGCTCGCCTGCTCGAACAGGTTGGCCGGATCGAGCACGACGCGCAACCGCTTCGAGCCCATCTCGGCGATGAGGCGCATCGCGTCCTGCGCCGAGGTCACGATGTTGGCCTGTTCGGGCTCGATGCCGAGATCGACGCCGTGACGCTCGGCGAGTTGAAGCGCCTTTTCGATCTCGCCCGCCATATCGTCCCATGCCTCACGGTCGGCGTTGTTGGGGTGATACGCCCACTGATCGTCCGCGTTGCGCGTTCCCGTGCACAGGGTGACGAGCGGAACAGCAAGGGACGCCGCGGCCTTGATGACCACGCCAAGCCGGCGCATGCCGTCGTCGCGCACCGCGTTGTCCGAATGGGCCATGTTGTAGGTGCCCGACAGCGCCACCAGGGCGACGCCGGAGGCACCGGACGCCGCCGCGATGGCGCTGATGGCACCGTCAGGCACCGCATCCGGCATCGACGGCAGGCCGGCACAGGCAAGGTTGAACTGGGTGACGGCAAATCCCGCGTCGCGCACCGCCGCCAGCACGCCGGCCGGCTCGCTGCCCGGAAAGGTCCTGGCGAACACCCCGACCTGCATCAGACCGCTCCCGTGACGGCAGCGATCTCGACGCGCAGCCCGCTCTCCACCGAGCGGGCGATCGCCACCATGGCGCGGATCGAGGCGAGGCCGTCCTCGACATCGGCGCCGCGCAGCGGCGCGCCGTCGAGGACCGTGTTGGCGAGGCCTTCGAGTTGCCGCCTGAAGAAATGGCCGTCGGCGCCAAGCGGCTTTCGCGCCGTCGCATCCTTCTCGTGAAAGATGTCGACCTCGCTCGCTCGGAAATACCAGGGATTGAAGGTCTTTGCGATCACGGAGCCGTTCTCGCCATAGAGTTGAAAGCCTTCGTGCCAGTCCATGCGGACGGCGACGGTGAGGTCGAGATGGCCGAGCGCGCCATTGGCGAATTCAGTTTCGACGAACCAGCAATAGGCGCCGAAACGCTCATTGAGGCGGGCGCGCACCGCGACAATCTCGCCGCACAGGAAACGTGCGGTATCGACAAGGTGCGAGCCGTGCGCGAGCATGAAATACTGCCTGAGGTCGGCCTTCGGATTGCCGGCCGGCTTCTTTGCCAGCTTGCTGGTGACGGGCAGCGGCTGCACCGCATCGGTGTTGGTGTAGCGATGCGTGGAATCGCAATACCAGGCCTTCAGCGCCAGGATCTCGCCCATCTCGTCGCGGACGAAGTCGCGCGCCGCCTCCAGTGCCGGGTCGAAGCGCTTCATATGGCCGACTTGCAGCACCTTGCCGGAGCGCTTGACCGCATCGGCGAGCGTCTCGCCCTCTTCGACCGAGACGCCGATCGGCTTCTCGCACAGCACGTGCTTGCCGGCCCCGAGCGCCTTGATCGACATCGCAACGTGATAGGCGTCCGAGGTCGCAACGATCACCGCTTCCAGTTCAGGGTCGGCGAGCATCTCATCGTAGTCGCCATACATTTTTTCGGGCTCATAGGTCGCGCCCATGCGCGCCAGCAGGTCGGGAGCGGCATCGCAGATCGCATAGAGGTCGGCATTCCGGGCTTTCACGCAGGATTCCAGATGGGCAAATTGCGCGATCGGCCCGCAGCCGAGCACACCGACACGAAGGCGACGGTCTTGCTTGCGGATCATGGTCTCTTCCTCAGGCGCCGTAGCCGCGCATCGTCTGGCGGTTGGTCTTGACCGCGGCCGCCGGATCGGCGGCGGCGGTCTCGGATTCCTCTTCCAGCACCAGCCAGCCATTGAAGCGTGGCGCTGCACTGGCGATGTCGATCACCGCCGCGGTATCGCAGACGCCCTTGCCGAGCATCGCCCATGTGCCGCTGGCATCGACATCCTTCAGGTGCACGTAGCGGATGCGGTCGCGATAGGTGGTGAGCGTATCGGCCATGTCTTCATGGCCGCGCAAGATGTGGCCGGTATCCGGCACCCAGCCGACGAGCGACGGATCGACCAGCCCAAAGATCCGGTCGTAGTCGGCGCGATCGAAGAGCAGCGTGTTGTGGTGCGAACTCGGATGCACCGCGACCTGGACGCCCGCCTTGCGCCCTAGCTCCCCCGCCTTGTTGTAGACCTCCGCGGCGATGGCAAATTTGTCGTCGCGCGGGCCGTCGGAGACGACTGTCGCCGAGCCCATCGACACGAGCGTACCCGGAAAGGCGGCGGCGAAGTCGATCCATCGCTTCGCGGTCTCGAGGTCGTTGCCGATCTTCTCCTTGAGCGTAAAGCCGCTCTTGGAACCGAAGGCGAAGGAGACGAGCGTCAGGCCTGACGCCTTCAGCGCGGTCGCGAACTCCGCCGGCTTGTCGGCATATCGGCCGATCATCGCGTCGGTGATCTCGATGCCGGCATAGCCGCCATCGGCGATCGCCTTCAAGAGATCGTCCGGGCCGCCGGCAAAGCGCTCTCCGAGCATTTCCCAGGTAAAGGTCTGGCAACCGACTTTCAGGTCTTTCACGATCGTCCTTTCATTCCTTGATGCCGCCCTGCGCTAGCCTTGCGGTTCTGCCATTCGTTGAAGGCCTTGATCAGGTCGCCAAAGGTTTCCTTGCCGAAGAAGGCGGCGCTGGCAAGCTGATTTCGGAACGTGATTGCGCCCGCGCCGGTCGAATGCCGAGACCCGTGCCGAGCGCTGCGGCGCCCAGCATGCCGGCGCCGATGAGAAATTGCCGGCGATCGGCGATGGTGACGCGAGCCACAGGCTTCGTAGCGGCGGTCGGCCGTTTTTCATGTCAGTCATTTCCTCCTCCTGAAGGCTGGGCGCCTCCAATGTTGCGCCAGGATTTTCGCATGTTCTGCAAAAATTTTACGCGCGTCAATATTTAAAGTGCTGTATAGCGAGCTGTGATTGCGGCTCGCCACCGATTCAGCGGCCAGCCGAAATGTCATCGCGTTGGGAGGCAGACTCGAAAATGCAAGGAAAATCAAAGACGAAGCTCGGTATCGGCGTTGTCGGATGCGGCAACATCTCGATGACTTATCTGCGCAACGCGGCGCTCTTCGGCTGCGTCGAGTTGCGTGCATGCGCCGACATTTCCACCGAACTGGCGGCGCTGCGCGGCAGCGAATACGGCACCCGGACGGTCAGCGTCGACACGCTCCTAGCCGATCCGGAGATCGACCTTGTCCTCAACCTGACCACCCCGGCGGCGCATTTCGACATCTCGTTTTCGGCGCTTTCGGCGGGCAAGCATGTTTTCACCGAAAAGCCGCTGGCAACCTCGGCCAGCGACGGCCGCCGGCTTGTCGCCGAGGCGGCGAAGCGCAATCTGCTCCTAGGCTCGGCCCCCGACACTTTTCTCGGCGCAGCCGGACGGCGGGCGCGCCGCCTGATGGACGAGGGCGCGATCGGCCGCGCGGTCACCGGCACCGCCTTCATGATGGGGCGCGGCATGGAGCACTGGCATCCCAATCCGCAATTTTACTATCAGCCGGGCGCCGGCCCAATCTTCGACATGGGCCCCTATTACCTGACCATGCTGGTCAACCTGCTTGGGCCGGTAGCACGCGTGATGGCGATGGCGACTCGGGGACAGGAAGAGCGCCTTATCACCGCCGAAGGTCCCTACAGGAACACCAGTTTCAAGGTCGGCACGCCGACCAACATCCTATCGCTGCTGGAGTTCCGCTCGGGCGCCACCGTCACCTTCGGAGCCTCCTGGGATGTCTTCAGACACTCCAATCACCCTATCGAACTGCACGGCACGGAAGGCTCACTGCGCCTGCCCGATCCTGACACGTTCGGCGGCACCGTATCGCTTTCGGAACGCGGCGCCGACTGGGCCGACTTCCACAGCGAGAGCGAGCTCTACGGGGCGCGCAACTGGCCTTACGCCGCGCCCGACCGCGCCAACTACCGCATGCTTGGCGTCGCCGATCTGTCGCGTGCGCTGACGACGGGCAGAAAACCCCGCGCCTCCGGCGATCTCGCTTTGCATGTGCTGGAGATCATGGAGGCGATCCTCGCTTCGGGAGAAAGCCGCGAGTCCGTCGCCGTCAACGGGACAGTCGACCAGCCGCCGCTTCTTGGCGAGGACGAGGCGACGAGCCTGCTTGCCTGACGCGTAGGATCCGTCGATGACTACGTTGCTTTCATCACTTCTCGATCCAGAAGCCCGGCATGTGCTCGACCTCGGCCGACAGGCTCCCGTGCGGCCGTTCGAGGCCGGCACGCCTGAAGAGGCGCGGCGCGCCTATGAGGAGAGCTTTCCCACATTGCAGGGTGAACGCGAGCCGGTCGCCTCGCTGAACGAACGCTTCATCGACCGGCCTAGCGGCCCGTTGACGCTCAGGATCTATCACGGGCGACGGGCGGCCTTGGCCAGTGCCCCCGCGCTGCTTTATCTGCATGGCGGCGGCTGGGTAATCGGCAATCTCGATTCCCATGACGAGATCTGTCGCTGGTTTGCCAACATGGCGGCCTGTGTGGTCGTCTGTCCCGACTATCGGCTGGCGCCGGAACACAAATTCCCGGCCGCCATCGAGGATTGCCGCGCAGCGTTTGCCTTCATGCAAAGTGCGGCCGACGATCTCGGCATCGACGCGGAGCGGGTCGGGGTGGCCGCGGGCGCCGGCCGGGGGCCGCCGGCTGGGGGGCGGGGGGGGGTGGTGGGGGGGGGGCGGCAACCGG
>NZ_JAMYSE010000098.1:0-24061 GCF_040321795.1 Mesorhizobium sp. M0244
CTAAAAATGGCTGCCAAAGACGTAAAATTCTCCCGTGACGCTCGTGAGCGCATGCTGCGCGGCGTCAACATCCTCGCCGACGCGGTGAAGGTCACACTCGGCCCCAAGGGCCGCAACGTCGTCATCGACAAGTCCTTCGGCGCGCCGCGCATTACCAAGGACGGCGTCACCGTCGCCAAGGAAATCGAGCTTGAAGACAAGTTCGAGAACATGGGCGCGCAGATGGTCCGCGAAGTGGCGTCGAAGACCAACGACATCGCCGGCGACGGCACCACGACCGCGACCGTTCTGGCGCAGTCGATCGTCCAGGAAGGCCACAAGGCGGTTGCCGCCGGCATGAACCCGATGGACCTCAAGCGCGGCATCGACCTCGCCGTCGCCGACGTCGTCGCAACGCTGATCAAGAACGCCAAGAAGATCAAGACCTCGGAAGAGGTTGCCCAGGTCGGCACCATCGCCGGCAATGGCGATGTTTCGGTCGGCTCGATGATCGCGGAAGCGATGCAGAAGGTCGGCAATGAGGGCGTCATCACGGTTGAGGAAGCCAAGACCGCCGAGACCGAGCTCGAAGTCGTCGAAGGCATGCAGTTCGACCGCGGCTATCTCTCGCCCTACTTCGTCACCAACGCCGAGAAGATGGTTGCGGATCTGGAAGACGCTTACATCCTTCTCCACGAGAAGAAGCTCTCCAACCTGCAGGCCATGCTGCCGATCCTCGAGGCTGTCGTGCAGACCTCGAAGCCGCTGGTCATCATCTCGGAAGACGTGGAAGGCGAGGCTCTGGCCACGCTGGTCGTCAACAAGCTGCGTGGCGGCCTGAAGATCGCCGCCGTCAAGGCGCCGGGCTTCGGTGATCGCCGCAAGGCCATGCTGGAAGACATCGCCATTCTCACCGGTGGCCAGGTCATCTCCGAAGACCTCGGCATCAAGCTCGAGAATGTCGGCCTCAACATGCTCGGCCGCGCCAAGAAGGTGTCGATCTCCAAGGAGAACACCACCATCGTCGACGGCGCCGGCAAGAAGGAAGAGATCCAGGGCCGCGTTGCCCAGATCAAGCAGCAGATCGAGGAGACCACCTCGGACTACGACAAGGAGAAGCTGCAGGAACGTCTCGCCAAGCTGGCGGGCGGCGTTGCCGTGATCCGCGTCGGCGGTGCGACGGAAGTGGAAGTCAAGGAAAAGAAGGACCGCGTCGATGATGCGCTGAACGCGACCCGCGCGGCCGTCGAAGAAGGCATCGTGCCCGGCGGCGGCGTCGCATTGCTGCGCGCTTCGCTGGCCATCACCGTCACCGGCGCCAACTCCGACCAGACGGCCGGCATCGCCATCGTGCGTCGCGCGCTGCAGGCTCCTGCCCGCCAGATCGCCTCGAACGCCGGTGCGGAAGCATCGATTGTTGCCGGCAAGATCCTTGACAACAAGGGCCCGACCTTCGGCTTCAACGCCCAGACCGGCGAATATGGCGACATGATCGCCATGGGTATCGTCGATCCGGTCAAGGTCGTGCGCACGGCTCTCCAGGATGCGGCTTCGGTCGCCGGCCTGCTGGTCACCACCGAAGCCATGATCGCGGAGGCTCCGAAAAAGGAGTCGGCTGGCGGCATGCCTGGCGGCATGGGCGGCGGCGGCATGGGCGGTATGGATTTCTAATCCACGCATCTCAACAATCTCGGAAGGGCGGCAGCAATGCCGCCCTTTTCTTTGGCGCGGATCCGGTCGGAAAAGTTCGGCGCTCGCGAAATTTTGGACCGTTCTATATCGAAACAGTCCGAGGTTCTTGCCGCCCTCCCTCGCCAATGGAAGCCTCTTGCCCGGACATGCGGTAGTCACAGGTCCGAGCGATCGGCGAAGAGGACATAGAACGCTTCCGCGACTATCCCTCGCTCGGCCGGGGCAACTTTCGACGGACAGCGTTCAATGTTGCCTGCTACTATGTGGAGAGCGCCAAAGGCCGCGATTATCGTTGCATTTCCAGAAATATCCGCGTGCGAAGTTGCGCCGCATAATCAACTCTCGATCCAGGCTCTGTCCCGACGACCCAGCGTGAACGACATCGCGTGGCGTTTGCGCCCGCCGGCCAGCGATTCCAGCGAATTGAAGCGCTACGGCCGCATTGAAGCCTTTTTATATGACGCGCAGATTAAGCCGATGGCTGCAACGCTCCAGAACGAATCTCGATTGCCGAAATCAAGCTGCGACCTTCTTGCGGGTTCGCTTCGTCGGCGCCGGCGCTTCCGGCGCTTTCGGTTTGCGGCCGAGCCCCATCGTCTTGGAGCGCGCGGCAGCATAATTCGGCGCGACCATGGGATAATCCGCCGGCAGGCCCCATTTGGCCCGATATCCATCCGGCGTCAGCCCATGGTGGGTCGACAGATGGCGCTTTAGCGATTTGAATTTCTTCCCGTCCTCAAGGGAGATGATGTAGTCCGGTGTCACCGACTTCCTGATCGGGACTGCAGGCTTAAGGACCCCCGGCTCTTCTGCGGAGACGCTTCCGGCCGTCCCTTTCAGTGCCGCGTGCACTTGAGCGATCAGGGCAGGGAGATCCCCCACCGGGATCGGATTGTTGGAGACATAGGCGGAGACGACATCGGCGGTGAGCTCGATGAGGTTGTCCATGTTATTGTCGGCTTCTTCTGTCATGAAACTCTCCAGGCGGCGTGAAACACAGTCAGCGAAGGGTTGCTTCATAGTGGCGGTTGGCGCTGGAAGCAAATACAGCCCGGCAGGACTATCGCGATGCTCGTCGGCACCGAGGACCATAGCGCTGCATCCGCCGTCGTGCGCGTGTTGTTGCTCAGTGTCGGCTGCCTCTTGACTGGGGCGAAGCTTGGTTTTTGGCATCCCGATCCACTTCGTGTGAATTGCAAAACGCAAGCGCCGAAGATGTTTCGCGACGCCCATGAAGTGTCGACGTCGATATTCCGCGGCTCGCGAAGTCCCCGCATCATGGATATCATGGCCTTTTCTCTATCAGGCTTTCCGCTGTCGCGGGAAGGCCAACCAATCGCGATGCGATCCATCTCGGTTATTGCAAGTCCGTATCCATGCTGCTCGACAGTTGGCGACCGTGCCGCGGTGCTTGGCGCATATTCAGGCATGACGGCAGCCTGCTGCGACGCGCGTCTCGGTCGTAAGCTTTGGGTCGAACTTGTCAGTGATCTCGAAACCGGGCGGTTTCTGTTTCGCCATCCTTTCTTTGGGAATGTGAAATTGATGGCCGAGCAGTCCGCCTGAAACCGATGTGCAGCCGGACGGTCTTGAGCTTTTTGCAATTCATTCTTAACCTGGAGTTGAATTGCCCAGAAGGTGCTATCGCCTCGAGCGGGCACTTGCGGATGATGATCGGAATGTCGTCTTGGGGACGATGTTTCCATCCGCTTAGGTAGCTCGTCGAAAACAAAAGTTCCGATTACTTGGTTCCGGAGTCCGATATCGTGATGAAATACCCAGACGTTGAACCGGGTCTTAAAGACGAAGTCCCCTGGTCCGACAGCCTGACCGCCTACGACAAGGAGCACTTCACGACCTATCTGAGGTTCTTGGATGCATCCGCTGACAATGCGAGCTATGAGGAGATGGCGCAGGTCGTCCTCGGCATCGATCCGGTGCAAGAACCAGAGCGCGCCCGGAAAGCCGCGCGAAGCCATCTCGATCGGGCGAACTGGATCGTGACGACCGGTTACAGGGAATTGTTCGCCGGATGAGGGAGAACGGGCGGCAATACCCTGCTCTTGTCAGCGGCAGACGTGATCACATCGTCCGCCACAAGAGCGGTATGGCAGCCGGGGCTGCGGGGAACTCAGTTCAAATTGGAAGATCTCGGTTGGCTCGACCGCCGGATCGAGCGAGCTTCGGGTAAACGAGTTTCGGAGGCGACACGACAGGGTGCATGACACCCTCTTGGTCTGGCTCGCCGCTGTCGTAGGTCCGTTCAACGCACTCGCTGACGAAAGGATCGAGGGCGCAGACCACCAGGATGGCAAGGTGTCGCGCATGCCGATCCAGTTCTTCCTGCCCCGCTATCCCGACGTCTGCCTGGATACGACTTGAGTGGCCGGATCGTGAACTAGGTGGACGAAGGTTTCGACCTTGCCCTTCGCGCGATGGCGCGCCGTGGCCCAATGCCAGGCTGATGGCGCTTTACATCGCTCCGCGCGGTTTAGCTTAATCAAGCTGTTTGAAAGGAGCCGAACCCAACAAGCTCACGATGATCCGTATGCGCCGTGATGATAGATCAGCGCCGGGCCGGGCTCTCCGCTCACCACATGCCGGACGCTGCCGAGGATCAGCGCGTGACTGTGGCGAATAATCGTGTCCTCGACCGTACAGTCGACCGCGGCGAGCGCGCTGTCGAGTGCCAATGCGCCGCTTGTAAGGCTAGACCAGCGGGCGCCCTCGTAACGCGCCGCCCCCCTCAGGCCACCGCGTCCGGCGAAACGATCCGCAATCGCGATCTGGTCGGCGCGCAGTACGTTCACGCAGAAGTGCCGATGCCGGCTGATGGCGGCCCATGTCGACGAACTTAGGTTGATGCTGACGACCATCACCTCAGGTTCGACCGACAAGGAATGGGCGGTGGTAACGGTTGCGCCCGTCCGTTCGTCGCCGACACCCGCGGTGACGACGGACACGGCTCCGGCCAAATGTCGCATCGCAAATTTCAGGGGAACCCGGGTTTCATCCAAGGGAACGCGTTCGGTCAGTGTCATCTGGATAGCCTCATCGTGTTTGCAACTTCACGACGCCTTGCGACGCAACGCCGTTTGGTATCCCAACCATTGGTGAATTTCGACGGCGATGCGCTCGGCATGCGCGGTGACTTCGGGAATTCCCATCAATTCGCCAACGCTGCCGCGCGCCAGTGGCCCGCTGACGAAAATGCTGTCGGTCGGGCGCCCGGATGTGCCGACCGCACGGCCTTGGCTGTCGGTCTCCAAACCAAGACCAATCGGGTCGAGCCGGACCAATCCCATCCGCTCCAGCGCCGCAATCGCCGTGTTGGTCCGCAAGATATCGGCGTGCGCCGGTCCGGTGGTCACGATCACGCTATCGAAAGTCTCGACGACGAGGCCGCGTTCGCGCCTAGGCCGTTGCGTGACGCGAATGCGCCCGTCGATCTGCTCGGCGCCGACAATCGACGCGGCGCGATAGGCAAGCCTGCCCTCGGCAACGCGGCGATCAAGCACGGCCGCGATCTGTGGCGCGATGCGGAAGCGATGCGCATCCCACAGCGCACGAAGATGGCGCACCACGCGGCGCTGCTCGGCCAGCGGCAAGGCCTGCCAGATGGCCTGTCCCTGACGCCGGACGGCATCGAGCACCGGGTGCCAGTCTTCGCCCTGACGCTTGGCATCAAGGATCGTGGCCCGGATGCGCCTGAACAGTGCCGCCGCGCTGCGTGAAGGCAGGGTCGTGAAATCACCAACTGGATCGGCCGGTATCGCGGCGTGGCTGCGCGAGCGATAGCCATGACGTGACAGCGCGACAATGTGGCCACGATGCCCCTTGCGGTCGAGGGTCGCGATCACGTCCGCGGACGTCAGTCCGGTGCCGACGACCAGGACATGGTCATTGCGGCTGATCGCTTCCAAGCTCTCGAGGTCATAGGGATTGGCCACCAGCCCAGCCGTGCCAGCCACGGACTGCATGGCCAACGGCAAGGCAGGCGGCGGATGCGTCGTCGCAATCACCACGGCGTCGGCTGCGAGCGTCCTGCCATCGGCGAGGATCAGGCTGTAGCCATCGCCACTGCGCTCGACTGACGCGACGGCGGACCTGACATGGCGGATCGTTTTGCTGAGCAGAAAGGGCTGGAGATGGGATTCGACATAGCGGCCGAAAACACGGCGCTGCGGGTAGATCGCGCCGTTGGCGGCAATAGCCTCGACGTCCACCACAATGGCGCTGCTCTGCTGCAGCCAGTCGGCGAAGTGGCTATCCTGGCCGGAGATCAGCGTCATCCTCGACGCCGGCACATTGATGCGGTGTGAAGGATCGGCCGTCGAATAGGCCAGACCATAACCGAGCCTGTCGCGGGGTTCGACGATCACGATATCGGCCGCACCGGCGGGCAGAAGCCGCGCCAGGTGAAAAGCGGTCGCCGCGCCGGAAAAGCCGCCCCCAACAATGGCTACGACCGGTCCACTGGTGCTCAAGACTGGCTCGCACGCAGCGCCGACGGCCGATGGTCGCCGGCTACTGTCTCGCCGAATGGCCCCATGTTGACGGTCGTCGGCCGCGTCGAGATTTCGTGATCGAGCGGCAACAGTGGCAGCACCAGTTCGCCGAAGCGATAGGCTTCCTCTAGATGCGGGTAACCGGACAGGATGAAAGTATCGATGCCGATACGCCGGTATTCATCGATCCGCTCCGCCACCGTCGCCGCATCGCCGACCAGAGCGGTGCCGGCACCGCCGCGCACCAGGCCGACGCCGGCCCACAGGTTGGGGCTGATTTCCAGCTTGTCGCGGCTGCCGCCGTGCAGCCTGCTCATGCGCGACTGGCCGACCGAATCCATGCGCGCGAAAACCTTCTGCGCCTCGGCGATCGTCTTGTCGTCCAGGCGGCTGATCAGGCGGTCGGCATCGGCCCAGGCTTCGTCATTGGTTTCGCGAACGATGACATGCAGCCTGATGCCGAAGCTCACTTGGCGTCCGGCTTTCTTGGCAAGGCCGCGCACATGGTCGACCTTGGCGGCGACGTCGGCCGGCGGTTCGCCCCAGGTCAGATATTTGTCGATCTGCTCGGCGGCGACCGCATTGGCTGCCTCCGACGAGCCGCCGAAATAGAGCGGAGGATGCGGCGTCTGCACAGGCGGGAACAGCAGCCTGCCATCCTCGATGCGGAAATGCTTGCCTTCGAAAGCGACGGTCTCGCCCCGCAGCACGGCCTTGTAGATATCGAGGAACTCCCGCGTCACCTCATAGCGCTCGTCATGGCTGAGGAAGATGCCGTCGCCCTTGTTCTCGATCGGGTCGCCGCCGGTGACCACATTGATGAGCAGGCGCCCACCGGAAATGCGGTCGAGCGTCGAGGTCATGCGTGCGGCGAGCGTCGGCGATTGCAGGCCCGGCCGCACAGCAACAAGAAAGCGCAGCCGCTGCGTCAGTGGCGCTAGCGCCGATGCCACGACCCAGCTGTCCTCGCAGCTTCGCCCGGTCGGCAGCAGCGCGCCATAGTAGCCGATGGCGTCGGCTGCCTTGGCGACCTGGGTGAGATACGGCAGATCGACCGCCCTGCCTCCCTCGGAGGTGCCGAGATAGCGGCTGTCGCCATGGGTCGGGAGAAACCACAGAACCTTGATCCTGTCGGGGATGGCAGTGCTCAATTTGTGACTTTACGACGCCCGCGCTCAGCTCCAGGCATGCAACGGCGGATTGACGTCGTTCAGGTAATAGTTGCCGAGGATCGCGTATTTCCAGCGCACCGGATCGTGCAGCGTGTGGGTGCGGGCGTTGCGCCAATGCCGATCGAGATTGTGCTCGGCCAATGTCGAGCGCGTGCCCGCGAGTTCGAAAAGTCTGTTGGTGGCGTTGATGGCGATCTCGGTGGTGAGTATCTTGGATTCCGCCACAGCGATCTGCGCTTCCGCGACGGTCTTCTCGTTGGGGTCGAGCACAGCGCGATCGACCGCAAGGCCGGCCTTGTCCAGAACGGCCTCGGCCGCATTGGCCCGCAGGCGGAGGTCGCCGACCGCCTGGATCGTATAGGGATCCTGCCAGGCATGATCGACGCCGCTGTCGATCCACGCACGCGACTTAGTGCGCACGAAGTTGACGGTTTCGTCGATCGCTGCTTTGGCGATGCCGAGATCGACCGCGGCCTGGATGACCTGGAAGATGGCGCCGTCGGCCGTCGGCCTGTCATAACCCTTGTAGCCGGGGACCAGATGGGTCTTCGGCACCTTGACATTGTCGAGCAGAACGGTGCCGGACAGTGTCGTCTTCTGGCCGAAGCTCGACCAGTCGTCGATGACAGTCAGTCCGGGCGCACCGCGGTCGGCGATGGCATACCAGGCGCGGCCTTCATCATCGAGCGCCACGATCGGCACCAGATGGGCGAGCAGTGCGCCGCTCGAATAGAATTTCTGGCCATTGACCACGACGTGGTCGCCAGCGTCGATGAATTTCGTCTCGAAATCAGCCGCCCGCTTGGAGCCGAATTCGGAGAACGCGTTGCCGAACCGCGTGCCGGACAGAACCTCGGCGAAGAGCAGCTTCTTCTGCGCCTCGTCAGAGACGGTGCGGATGGCGGCGACGACGCCGAGATGGTTCTGCGGAATCTGGCCGAGCGACGGATCGGCCGCCGAGATGATGGTGATCACCTTCGACAGCGTCACATAGGAGAGTTCCGGTCCGCCATAGGCCTTCGGCACATTGATCGACCACAGGCCGCTCTGCGAAAACGCATCGAGCTCTTCCTTCGGCCAGATGCGCTCGCGGTCCCGCCTGGAGGCGTCCTTGGCGAAGTCTGCGGCCAGTTTTTCCGCCACAGCGATCGCCTCGGCGTCGGTCTTGATGACATGCGCTCTGGCCGACGGACGCTCGACCGCGGGGACGGCGCTGCGGATATCTGACGGCTGCTTCGATTGGATGGTCATGCTGCAGTCTCCTGGGGAAAGTGTTGCAATGGGAGCGGCGCGCCGCCGAGATAGTAGGTCTTGATGTCGTCGCGCTGGCGCAGGTCGGCAGCCGATCCTTCCAGCACGCTTTTTCCGTTTTCGAGCACTGTGGCGCGGTCGGCATATTTCAGCGCAACCGCCGAATTCTGTTCGGCGACGAGGATCGACAGGCCTTCGTCGCGGTTGAGCCGCTTCAAGGCGCTGAAGATCTCATCGACGATCAGCGGCGCGAGTCCCATCGACGGCTCGTCCAGCACGAAGAGTTTCGCCCGCGACATCAGGCCCCGGCCGATAGCCGTCATCTGCTGCTCGCCGCCGGAGGTGAGGCCTGACCGAGTTCGCCGCTTCTCGGCGAGCCTGGGGAAAAGCGCATAGACTCGGTCGAGGTCGGCCTTGACGCCGGTGCGGGAGGACGAACGCCCGAGCGCGCCGGTCAAAAGGTTCTCCTCGACCGTCAGCGAGCGGAAACAGTGCCGTCCCTCGAGAACCTGGACCAGGCCGCGGCGAACGAGGTGCGAGGGGCTTGCCGTCGAGACATCCTCGCCATCGAAGGTGATCCGGCCGGCGGTAACAGTGCCGCGTTCGGCCGGGAGGAGATTGGATACGGCGCGCAGCAGCGTCGTCTTGCCGGCGCCGTTGGAGCCAAGCAGTGCGACGATCTCGCCTTTGCCGACTGACAGATCGACGCCGTGAAGGGCGGCGATGGCGCCGTTGTAGACAGCCTCCACGCGGGTGACTGACAGGATCGAGGTTTCCGAGCTGGACATCGATGACTCCACTTGGCGCCTGGATGGAGCGGCCGGCCAATGGGCCGGCCGCGAGATCGTGAAACTCAGTTGCTGACCACCGCTTCGGCATCTTCGGCCGTGCGGATCTTGATGCCCTTTTCCTTGGCATAGGCCTCGGACGACTTCTCGATGATCGGGCGCAGCAGCTTCCAGTCGGGCGCGATCCAGTCGGAAACGACATTCCACTTCTTGCCGTCCCACTGCTGGAAGGTCACGTAGCCATTACCCTCGTGATTGTCCCAGGAGACGTTGATGGAATGGAACAGATCCTTGGCGCCGAGCGCCTCGACGCGCGCCGGATCGAGCTTGAGATGCTCGAAGCCCCAGCGGACTTCATCGCCGGTCAGCGTGCGGTTGCCGAACTTGGCCTGCGCGATGCGGACCGCCTCGACATTGAGGATGCCGTTGACGATGCCGAGATTATGGTAGACCGAACCGATCCGGCTCTTGTCATCAAGGTTGCCCTTGCCGGCGTCGTAGACCGTTTTGACGATCTCCTGGACCACCGGATACTGCTCGCCCGATGCCTGGGTGGTGATGGCCGTATAGCCCTTGGCGGCGTCGCCGGCGGGGATGACGTCCTCTTCGGAGTTCGACCAGACATTGCCGATGATGTGGTCGGCCGGGAAGCCGGTCTTCTGGGCGGTCTTCAGGGCGACCGGGTTCATCACGCCCCAGCCGCGCAGCACGACGTAGTCCGGACGCTCACGCCGGATCGTCAGCCACTGTGCCTGCTGCTCGTTGCCGGGATGCGGCACCTCGATCTGCGACAGCTCGAAGCCGTATTTCTGCGACAGCAGCTCATAGATCGGGATCGTCTCCTTGCCATAGGGCGAGCCGTGATAGAGCACGACGATCTTCTTGCCCTTGAGCCTGTCCAGGCCGCCTTCCTTGGAGGCGATGTAGTTCACGATACCTGAGGTCTCGCTGTAGGGATTGAGCAGCAGCGGGAAGACATAAGGGAACACGCGCCCGTCGGTCGTGTCAGTGCGCCCGTGATTGATGGTGATCAGCGGCACCTTGTCATCCGTGATGCGGTCGATCATGGCATAGGCGATACCGACCGAAAGCGGGTTCCAGGCGGCGATGCCGGGATTGCTCTTAAGCCGTTCATAAACCTCGACGCCCTTCTCGACCTCATACTGCGTCTCGCCCTCGCTCCAAGTCAGCTTGACGCCGTTGACGCCGCCGTCGCGGATGTTGATCAGGTTGAGGTAGTCGATGAAACCGCCGAAAAAGCCGGTGCCGCCGGCGGCGTAAGGGCCGACACGGTAGCTCTGAAGGGGAAAATACTGTTCGTCGGCGTGAACCGCCGTCGCGCCGAGCACGAAGGCCGTGGCGATCGCCGTTTTTCGTAGGTGACTGAAGAAGGTCATGGATTGCGTCTCCTGAGGTTGTGGTCCGTGAGAGGATGTCGAGCGGCGCTCAGCTGGACCTTGAGCCGATCCGTCGTTTCAGGCGGTCGAAGAGAGCCGACAGCCCGTTCGGTTCCGCGATGAGGAAGATGATGATGAGCGCGCCGAGCACGATGCGCTGGCTCATGTCGAGAACACCCGAATCGAACAGTCCGCCAAACAGGAAGGCGCCGAGCCGCGACAGGATGAGCGGAAAGATGACGATGAACGCCGCTCCCAGAAAGGCGCCGCGTATCGAGGCCAGCCCACCGATGATGATGATGAACAGGATCTGGAACGAGCGGTCGAGGTTGAAGCCGGCCGGCTCGACGGTGCGCAGATAGGTGAAGGCCCACAACACGCCGGCGACCCCGATAATGAAGGACGAGATAGCGAACGCCAGCAGCTTGGTCCGCAGCACCGGCACGCCGATGACGCGCGCCGCTATCTCGTTGTCGCGCACGGCGATGAAATTGCGGCCGGTCGCGCTGTTGACCAGGCGCCAGACAAGGGCCGTGAGCACGATGACCGTGGTCACCGAAAGCAGGTAGCGGCCGGTCGCGCCGTCGAGCGAAAATCCGGCGACGACAAGGTGCGGCGCGGAAATCACCCCGGATGGGCTATCGTTGGAAAACCAGCCGAACTTGGTCAGCGCCCATTGCACGAAGAACTGGGCGGCGAGCGTCGAGACGGCGAGATAGAAGCCGCGCAACCGCAGGCTCGGCAATCCAAACACGACGCCGATGCCGGCCGCGGAAATCCCGGCCAGGATCATGGTCGCTACCAGCGGCAGCCCCTCGACCCGCAAGTTGAAATTATAGGCGGCGAAAGCTCCGACCGCCATGAAGGCGGAGGACCCGAGCGAAAGCTGGCCGCAATAGCCGGTCAGCAAATTGAGGCCGACCGCCGCCAGGCTGAGCGCCAGGAACGGCAGCAGGATCGCCTCGACGAGGTAGCTAGACGCATAGGCTGGGATCAGCCCATAAGCGGCGACGATCAGAACGGCCGGCAGCGCGAATTTCTGCCAGTCGATTGGAAGCCTTGCGGCATCGAGCGCTTGCACAGCCATCGGTCAGACCCTTTCGACAGTCTTCTGGCCAAACAGGCCGGAGGGGCGCACCAGCAGCACCACCAGCGCCAGCGCATAGGCGAACCAGCCTTCGATGCCGCCACCGACGAAGGGGCCGAGGTAGACCTCGGCGAGTTTCTCGCTGGCGCCGATGATCAGACCGCCGACGATGGCGCCAAGGATAGAATCGAAGCCACCAAGCACCAGCACCGGCAGCGCCTTCAGCACGATCAGCGACAGCGAGAACTGGACACCGAGACGCGCGCCCCACAGCAGCCCTGCGGCCAGCGCCACGAACCCAGCGGCCGTCCACACCGTTCCCCATATCCGGGGCAGCCGCAGCCCGACGGCGAGCGCCGCGAATTGGTCGTCGGCGACGGCGCGAAACGCCAGCCCGATCCGGGTCCAGTAGAAGAATGCGCTCAAGCCCGCCACCATCGCCGCGGCAATGCCCGCAGCGAGAAGGTCGAACGACGAGATCAGGATGCCGCCGACCTCGAAGGGCGTGTCGTCTATGCCGAGATCGAGCCCATGCACCTGCGTGCCCCACACCAACTGGGCAGCGCCCTCAATGATGTAGGACAGGCCAAGCGTGGCCATGAACAGCGTCATCGGCGAGCGATTGACCAGCGGCCTGAGCACCGTCCGCTCGATGGTGAAGCCCAGCGCGACCATGACCGCGAAGGTGATGAGCAGCGAAAGCGCGAATGGGATGCCGCGTTCGACGAGGCTGACAAAGGTGAGCGCTGCCAACAGCACCATTGACCCTTGCGCGAAGTTCAGCACGCCCGACGTCTTGTAGATCAGCACGAAACCGATGGCGACGAGCGAATACATGACGCCCGAGAGCAGGCCGCCGACCAGCACCTCGATGACGAAGAGGAAATCATAGTAGCTCATCAGATACGCTCGCCATCGGCAGTGCCGATATAGGCCCGGATCACTGCCGGATCGGCCCTGACCTCGGCCGGCGTCCCGTCGGCGATCTTGCGACCGTAGTCGAGCACTGCGACGCGGTCGGAGAGCCCCATGACCACGCCGATATCGTGTTCGATCAGGATGATGGTGACGCCGTGCCGGTCGCGCGCGGCGCGCACGAACCCGGCCATCTCGGCTTTCTCGGTCGCCGTCATGCCGGCCATTGGTTCGTCGAGCAACAGGATCTTCGGCCCGGCCACCAGCGCCCGCGCCAGTTCGACCCGCTTCTGCAGGCCATAAGACAGCGTTGCGACCAGGCGGTCGGCGACGGCCTCGAGATGCAGGAAGGCGACTGTCTGGTCGACCTTTTCAGCGATCGCGGCATCTTCGCGGCGGGCGCGTGGCAGGCCCGCAATATGCTCGGCGAAGTTGGCTCGCCTGGTGTGGACGCGACCGGATGCGATGTTGTCGCGCACTGAAAGCCCGCCGAACAGCGCCAGGTTCTGGAAGGTGCGCGCGACGCCCAGCCGTGCCAGACGGCTGGGCGGCACCCGGGAGAAGGACTGGCCGTCGATCGCGATCTTCCCGTGGTCGGCATGATAGAGGCCGCTGATGATGTTGATCAGCGAGGACTTGCCGGCGCCGTTGGGGCCGATCACCGCGCGGATCTCGCCGCTTTCGACCTCGAGGTCGACATCCCTCAGCGCCGTGACGCCGCCAAAGGAAATGCCGATCGCGCTCAGCGCCAGGATCGCATCAGCCTTTGTCGACAGACGCGCCTGGCGCGTGTCCTCGACGGGACCAGCGCCAGCAAGAATGCCGGAAATTACGGGCGCGCGCTCGTATGCGGCGGCTCCCAATGAAGCACCAATCATGAAACGTCCCTGATTTTTGAAGGAGTGCTGGCAGCGACCCGAAGGCCGTGCCTGTCCTATTCCGCGGCGAGAAGCTCCCTGTCGCGCGCCGCTTCCAGTTCGCGCACCAGCGGGATGACCCGCTTACCGAAGAACTCGACCTCTTCCTGGAAATGCAGAAAGCCGAGCAGGATCAGGTCGGCGCCTGCATCCTTCAGCTTGATGATGCGTTCGGCGATCTGTTCCGGCGTGCCGATGAGATTGCTACGGAACCCGTCATTGTATTGGACAAGATCCTCGAAGGACGATTTTGCCCAGTTGCCTTCGCCTTCCGGCGATGCCTTGCCAGCGTTCTTGACCTGGTCGGCAAAACCCTGGACCGCTTCGGGGTTGGCCTTGGCAATGATCTCGTCCAGCACGGCGCGCGCCTCTTGCTCGCCTTCGCGGGCAATGGCAAAGGCGTTGACGCCGATCTTGACCTTGTGGCCATTGGCCTTCGCCTTGGCGCGGATATCGTCGACCTGCTTCCTGATCTCTTCCGGCGTATTGCCGTTGGTGAAATACCAGTCGGAGACACGGGACGCCATGTCACGCGCGGCGCGAGACGAGCCGCCCTGGAAGATTTCGGGCTGGGGATCGATCGGCTTTGGCTTCATCGAATAGTTGGTAAAGCGGTAGAAATCGCCCTTTAGCGTGAAATTGTCCTCGGTCCAGATACCGCGCAAGGCACGGATAAATTCCTCCGAGCGCCGGTAGCGCTCGTCATGATCGAGCCAGAGTTCGCCGATGGCGGCGAACTCGCCACGGAACCAGCCGCTGACGACATTGACGGCGACGCGGCCGTTGGTCAGGTGGTTGATGGTGGCGATCTGCTTGGCCGCCAGCGCAGGATTCCATGGGCCGGGCAGGATCGCCGCGATGACCTTCAGCGTTGTGGTCGCAGCAAGCAGGGCGTGGCTGAACGACACGGATTCGTGTTGGTTGTCGGCGCCATAGCCGGCCGTGAAGCGTATCTGGCTCAGCGCGTAGTCGAAGCCGTTGGCCTCGGCGATCTGGGCGAGCTTGCGGTTGTAGTCGATGTCCCAGCCTGTCCGCTGCTCGATGTTGGAGATGACCAGGCCGCCAGAGACGTTCGGGACCCAGTATGCGAATTTCAGGTTGTCGGAATGCGAAGTCATGTCGTCGTTTCCCCTTTTGATGGCTTCAGCCGACGCGCGTCGCGACGGCAGCGCTTGCATGACTGGAATTAAGCAAGGAAACCGCTTCGATAGCGGCCCGTGAGATGCGGTCGATGATCGCTGTGCCAACGATTTCGGCATCGATGAAATCGTCGGTCGCGCCGTAGACGCCGGTCGGGACGGTGACGGCGCCGAAAAAGCCGAACAATGGCCGGAGCTGATGTTCGAGAACCAGGCCATGGTATGGGCTGCCACCGGTCGCCGCGAGCAGCACGATCTTGCCGCTCAGCGCAGGATAATCGACGAGATCGAACAGGTGCTTGAGGGCCCCGGTGTAGGATGCTCGGTAGACAGGCGTTCCGACCACGAGCAGGTCGGCCTTCTCGACACGCTGGATGATCGCTTCTCCGGATGCGCCAAGCGCGCCGCGGGATAGGCCGGCGAAAAGCGAGGGTGCCGCCTCGGTGATCTCGATCAGACCGGTGTCGGCCGGCACGCGCAACGCGACCGCCTTGACCAGCGCGTTGACCACCGCAGTAGTGCGCGATGGTGTGCTTACGCCGCCGGATATTCCGAGAACCGATAGCCTTGCCAACTCGTCAATCTCCCGGACCGTGCATGCGCATCGGGTCATTTCCAAACCGGGGCAGACGATATTCGACAAAATTCATAGAGATAGAAACTAGGTTTTGATTTTTCGGCTCCGAGGAGAAAAATGCCGTTCTGCTGATGAACGTCCGCGCGGCGAGCACCCAGGCGCGGATCACCACCGCGATGGCCGAGAAGGATCAAAACGGCTTTGCATTCACTCATCGACATTTTCAACGCCCTCTTGCCCTGGGCTATGAGGTTCGCCGCCATGACCGCTGAGGCGTCCCTGCCGGGACGTATGGCGAGCCATTCCGCAGAGGCCGTTGCACCTTCGAGGCAATATGCCCCGAGCGTGCGTTCCAAAACCTTGGAAGGCTCACCCGCGAAGCCCCATCATGCGGCGACTTGATGTCGACCGCGAAGACGACACTGCTCCCGGCAAACGACCAACGACCGCCTCGACGTCCAAAAAAGACTTGCATTTTACGGCGCGATTAGGCGACGGCCTCTTACCGCCTCATGGATTACCTGGAAGAAGCGCCTTTGAATGCTCGAGATGCGGCCGGGGGCAGTGCCGAGGCGGCTCACTATCTTCCTTGGTCCGCCTTCGCGGCACCGAGCGGCGTACTTGCCTTCCAGATGACCTGCGTCTTCGTGGGCGCAAGTTGGTGGCTCGACGTGCGCAATATGATGCTCTTATCCTTCGCAGCCTTTGTCATTGCTTTGTTCGCATTCGGCCAAATGTTCGGCAACCACGGGCTCTGGGCCGCTTTTCATGTTTTTTCAGCTCGTGCGAGGGATTAAGCCTGTTGCTGATCCTGCGTCGCCGCGCCGACACCGCTTTCGTGGAATGACCCCTCATCGTGCCGGGTTGCTTGAACGGACTGCTTCGCCATAGTCAGGATTTGCACACCTTGCATAGGTTCTCGAGAATGAGGGCGATCCCGAAGAGCTGGGCATCGGAGCCGGGCGATCCAACAATCTGCACAGCGACCGGCAGGCCGCCGCCCGGCGAGGAGACCGGCAACACCAGCGCCGGCGCGCCTACCAAGTTGAAGAAGGAAGTGAACAACGTCAACGCATTGCCAACCGGAATAGTCTGCCCCGCAAAGCCTACGTCGACGGTCCCGACCTGCGGCGCCGTGATCGGACACGCCGGCGTCAGCAGGACATCGAACGTCTGCATGGTCTGCGCAAACGCTCGCCTGTAAGTTCCCAGCATGCGCTTACACTGGATGTAGCTTTCTGCCGACAGAAACTGGCCCAGCACCATACCGCAGCGCAGGTCAGCACCGAATCGATCGCGATCGCGGGCGAGATTGGGGCCGTGATAGGTAAGGGTCTCGGCGAGTTGAATTGTCAACGAGACTGTGCGGGCTTCGGACTGGTCTGGGAGTTCGATCGGGCCGAACGTTGCCCCCAGCCGTCGCATGTGCGCCTTGGTCGCGAGGAACGCGTCTCGCACCGACTCCTCGCATTTTTCCTCGCAGCCCTCGACCAGCGCAACCCTCAGCGCCGTGCCGGGTTGCGTCGCCGGCGGGAGCTTCGCGATGTGCCTGACGACAAGCTCTAGATCCTCAACTGAGGTCGCGAGTACGCCCGCATGGTCCAACGACCAGCAATAGGGGATGACGCCATCGAGACTGATCAGGCCATAGCTCGGTTTGTACCCGGCGATGCCGCAGAGCGCGGCCGGAACGCGAACCGAGCCGCCGGTATCCGTGCCGAGCGCGAACGGCACAATGCCGGCCGCCACGGCCGCCGCGGAGCCGCTGCTAGAGCCGCCAGCGAGCCTTGTCTCGTCATGCGGGTTGACGACCGTTCCGGCCCAGCGGTTCTCCCCGGTCGCGCCATAGGCGAATTCGTGGAGGTTCGTTTTCCCGATCAGGGCCGCCCCCGCCGCATCGAGCATGCAAATGGCTGCCGCCGACGTGTCCGGCACATTGTTCTCTAGAACCCTGCTGCCACCGGTGGTTCGGATGCCGCGCGTTTCGAACATGTCCTTCGCGGCGTAAGGAATTCCGTCAAGTGGGCCCAGAACGCGGCCCGCCCTTCGGCGTACATCGGACTTCCCTGCTTGGTTCAGCGCGTGGTCGGCGGCCACCGTAATGAAGCTGCGCAACGAGGAATTGGTCCGTTCGGCCGCAGCGATGCATTCTCTGACAATTTCGACCGCGGACCGGTTGCCGCTCTCGAGTGCGGCCACGATCGTCTTGATTGACCTTGAATCAGTCATGGCCAGAGTCTGATGCTTGCGCCACGGCGTCCGGCCCGATGTGGCCCAGGTCCCTGGCGACAATTCTGCGCAAATCCGAGAGCACGCTCTCAAAGCTGGAGACGACTCCGAAACGGGTCGTTATCAACTGCTCAAGGTCGTCGTCGATGAGTTGTCTACCGACAAACTCGGGGGTGATGGACTTCGAGGTCTCCAGACGCGGTTTTGCCATCGTTCCTCTCTCGCCACAGTAAGCCCGCACGGATGCTCAGTGAATTATTTCTCACGAAGGTACCATTGTCAGCGACCTGCGGTTGCAAAGATTCTGTAAAGTTAGTTGACGGATCCGATACCGTTACAGCCGGCGCGATGTCAGCATCGCGCCTCCGCGTTCTTGTCAATGGCGACCATGAACTTGAAGTTCTCCATGCCGGCAACATGCTGGACGGCACCATCGGAATTAAGCAGCATAAAGGTCGAGCGTGGCAAGGCGTCGCCGAGCTTCGCCCGTAATTCCTCTGTCTCCTCATGGCGCCTCAGGCCCCCTCAAGCCCCGCCCCGCTGACACGGAAGATGTTGGCGGTCCCCTGCATAGTCCGAGTGACGCCTCACTCATCGGGCTGACAAATTCTGGAAGATCAGGCTACCTCACGTGGGGCCTTCCCTCCGGCGCGATCTCTTTCAAAGTTTCAGCTTTCCAGCGGCGTGAGTGCAGCCAGAAGAGGCAGAAAGCCTGCGGTGTCGAGGCTAGCTATCGCCGATATGATCTCGTCCTGCCACTGCGGGTGAAGGCTTTGTCGGGCGATGTTTTTGAACTTCTCCGTTATCTGGTTCGTAGATAACGGGTTCGCGACATCTCCTAACGGATGCAACACGATCATCTCTTCGGGGCCGCCCCCTTGATCCATGACGACACGTGCAGGGGTTCCGACTGGAAATGCGGAAGCAAAAATGGGCGACGGCTCAAGCTCAATGCGCGCGGCCAACTCGAGAACATGTGCATCTGCAAGACGCTCCATCTCCATAGGCTGTAGAGCTTCCCGACCGTATAAAGCCGCCACCGCGCAGCTGAAATAGAAGCTGTACTGTCCACCCTCCAAAGTGCTGGGGGCACGCTCGTTTGCTAGGCGCATCGCCTGCGGGAAAGTCTCGATGCGCAGCTTTCGTATTTCTTCTCCGTCCCGACGCATCGCAAGGATCGCATCGATTGCTGCATGAATGTAGCGGCAGCATGCATATGGCTTGAGGTAGCACCTTTCAACTTCCCACGATGACCCAACATTGCCTGTCAATAGCTGGCGAGTGAACCGATCGTGGTCATCAAGAAGATCAAGCGGGCCAGTTGCGGCTGCCCGCGCGCGATAGGCCGCGGTGATACCTGCAACCACGGCAGGGGGAATCCCTTCCTTGATCGTGCTGCCCTCGAATTTGGAGTTCGCGGTCAAAAAGACGATAGGTCCTTCGGAGCCGGCGATCGCCAGCGCATGGGCGGTTTCTGTTGCACTCAAACCTAAGAGACGGCAAGCTGCTGCCGCAGCTCCATAGCTGACCCACCGTCCGCTTGCATAGGTATCGATTGTTTTAACAGGACGAGAGCTCGCGACTCGCAGAGCGATTTCGTATCCGAGTGCAATTGCAACCACGGTCTCCGAGTCTGACGCGCCGACAGCCTGAGCCACTGCCAAGGCGGCGGGAATGACGCCGGCACCGGCATGGCCCCCTGCGCTGCGGTGACCATCATCGATGTCCAGCGCGCTTGCGGCAGCGCTATTCGCCATCGCGGCGCCTACGACACTAGAGTGTTGGTCTGTCAACCAAATGCTGATGGAGCCTTCGCCGTAGGCTTCCAGCGCGGCCCTCCTGGCGGCATCCGCTAACGGCGATTGCAGGCCCGCGGCGGTAGCGCCGATGAGATCTAATATGAGCAATGAGATTGTCTGCCGTGTAGCCGCTGGCAGCGCACCTTCGGAGTAGCTGCTAACGAAGTCGGCGAGTTCAGTTAGGGCCCGCACCTTAGCGCTCCGATAGATCACGTTCTTGGCGAATGAAATGGCCTGCCGCGCACGGCACTTATTGGCGCCACTGTCCATCTCGTTGCCCGTGCCTTGGCTCGAAGCCGACGATCAAGACAGTTCTGCCTGAGCTGACAGAGCGGCAAGCGTATTTTGGGAGGTGTGGATTTACCGATACCCCACCGAATGCGATCTGGCGCGGACCTGACATGCTGCTTCCTTCCTTCGTTGACCCACGACATGAATTATCGCTGGCAGCCTCTGCCGCCTCGTGACGATGGGTCTCAAAAGTCGTGCCAACTGCGCAGAAAAGAGCCGCAGAAATAATATTCTGCTTACTCATCAAAGATTTAAATGAGAGCTCCGCAGGAAGCGAATCCGAACACTACCGTGTCTGGTACCCGACAACCCGACAGCTATCGATGGCCTGGAGGATGGATGTGTTGCAACGTTTTTGCTATGGAGAGTGGCAGGGGATTCTTCAACCTTTCGGGAGGATTGTGATCTTTGTGTGCGCTGGTACCTGGCCTGAGGTGGCCTTCTTGGGGTCAAGGATAAATTCAGCAACGCATGAGCAGAACCCCAGGACTGTTTCGGCATCCAAGGTCTGAGCCCGGTTGCATGACCCGGGCGTCTCCGAGCATGATCAACCTCAATGCGGTCGCCGTTCAATACGGCTGCACCAATCTCCCGCTCGACGCATCGGCGCCATGCGCTTGGAAGACCATCTTCGCCAGATCGAGACCGATTGTGCTAACTTCACCCACGGACGCCTCCTTCAAGTGGCGTGGTCAACGCCTCCACTTTGGCAGCGTCAACCCAATTGCTTGCGGCGAGCAAGGGCCTCCCTGAGTGCGACTAGCAGCTTGCGGGCTAACGCCACAGTCATTGTCTTACGCATCCGCCCGCCGTTTTGCTGGACGCGTCCACAGAACCAGAGAACAAGTGCCGATTGCGGTTTGCCGCCTCTTGCGCCTTGGCCAGCAACGCGGCTCGCTTGGCCTCCGCGGCCTTGAACGAGAAGCAGTTCCAGTCGATCGGAGATGCCTGTGCAAACAACAATCCTGGATACGGTTAACATTAGTTCGCCGGTTAGCACCTGACGCTCTCGAGTAATGCGACAACGGTCTTCCTATTTCCGGCTGGGTGCCTTGACCATCGCGCACACTCGCGGCTCGCCGCGCAGCAGCGTCCGCACCATGGCTTCGCCATCGATCCTGTCGGTCTTCGTCCGACGTCGGCGCCGAGAGGTCGCGATCGAGGCGGGATCGACGACATGGCTTTCGATCCATTCAGCCTGCAGTACGCGGTGGAGCTCTAGAACCTGTCGAGAACGGCTTCCCGGATCACAATGATCGGAAAGTATCGTTCCGTTCGCGACAGCGCCTTCTCCCGACGCCACGAAAGGCGCGCCATCATCGAGCACGATCAAGCGACTGTCCGGCGATGCTCGGCTTCAAATCATGGCCACCGCAGCCCGACCGGCATCGAAACGATTCATATGATGCGCAAGGCGAGGTACGCCAATCCGAACCCGTCCTTGGCCGAGCGGTTCGAAATCCTCGCCGCCATGCGGTGCGAGGTGGTGATATTGCGGGACTGCTGGCGCGCTTTGCACAGCTTCGGGAAAAGGCTCAAGTACGCACCGGCGAGACCTTTCCGATTGTCATCATCCAAGAGGCCGGTTTGGACGGTTTTTGGATCCATCGTGTCTTGGAGCATGAGGGGATCGAGAGCCATGTTGTTGACCCTGCGTCCATTGCCACCTGGCGCCGGCGACGGCGGGCGAAGACCGATAAGATCGACGGCGAAACGCTGGTGCGCGCACTGCTTGCTTATAAACGCGGTGAGCCACGCGTATGCGCGACGGCGAAGCCACCGACGCCCGAAGCAGAGGATCGGCGCCGGATCTGCCGAGAGCGCAAGGTCCTGGTCAGTGAGCGGACGAGCCACGCCAATCGCATCAAGGGGCTGCTATTTGCGCAAGGGATAACCGGCTATGATCCGCTGCGACGTGACCGGCGCGAGCGGCGATCTCCGGACGGGTGATGGCCGTGTGCTGGGCAGGCAACTCAAGGCGCAGCTCATTCGCGAGCTCGATCGCCTCGAGCTGCTGTTCGAGCAGATCAAGTCAGTCGAAGCCGAGCGTGACGCGTTGCTGGCCACCGATGTCGCTGACACGCCTGTGGCGTTGCTGCTCGACCTCAAAGGCATTGGCCCCGAGAGTGCCGCCATCTTGTACACGGAAGGGCTGTTCCGAAAGTTCGACAACCGAAGGCAGGTTGCAGCCTATGCCGGGCTTGCGCCGACGCCTTGGCGGAGCGGATCAATCGACCGCGAGCAAGGCGTCTCAAAGGGTGGCAATCCCCGGCTGAGAACAACGATGATCGAGCTTGCCTGGCTGTGGCTGCGCTACCAGCCCGAGTCAGCGCTCTCTCGTTGGTTCCGCGAACGAGCAGCGTGTAACGCTGGGGGCGGGCGCAAAACAGCGATCGTCGCGCTCGCACGAAAGTTGCTCGTCGGTCTCTGGAAATATGCGACCGCAGGGGTGGTCATCGAGGGCGCCGTCATGAAAACCGCCTAGGCGATCAACCCTGCATGCCTGTCCGGAGGGCCAATCAGCCCCGCGGATTCCAGGGAGACAACCGAATCCGCCGCTGGTCTGAACCACCGACAGGAAGAATGGTCGCGTCCTCCTGAGCCCTTGCCCGCCGAAAGCGGAAATTGGTGCAGCCGTCCCAGACGGCGACCGCATGTGAGTTGGACCAGGCTCGGAAATACGCCGCGCCGCGTCAACGCAGTTGGGCTCAAACTCTGGAAGCTCCGCCAACAGAAAGGAGGAATTATGCGCCTTTGATATCACTTGACCTGAAACTCGTCATGTGACGGATGAACTCGTCCGCCGGTGACCATTTCCCGATTGCTGGGCCGGTAGTCCTTCCAGCGGAGACGAACCGCGCTGTCCTCAATGTGGATGAGGCCGTGGTTGGAGACGGCGACGCGGTGCGTATAGCGCCCAGCAGAAGAGAAGGCCGGAGTGTGCCTCGAGAGAACCCCATGCCGGCTGACGATACAGTCTCCAACGCGGGATGCTCAATGACTGTTGTAAAACAGTGTAGACTGTTGCAAAAATTCTACAATAGCGTGAAAAACATTCACAAATATTACCTTTATCTATTTGTCGCCTTATGCGAAATTCGCCAAGACGTAAGTGATGAACATGCCATCAAATTATAGGAAAAACATATGAATGATGCTGTGGGAGAAGCCATTTCGCTATCTGAACTTGACTCATACTTCAGCGATGATTACGTCTATTTTGGAGACGTGATCAATTCGCCGGCGACAAGCGACCGGCAAGTTGGAGTAATTTGGAATCTTCTTTCTCTTACCCAAGGGAACTCAGTTCTTGAACTTGGGTGTGGCTATGGGCGGATTACCAACCGATTGGCGGAAAAAGGAGCGCAGGTAGCCGGACTTGATATCTCTCCGACCTTGCTAAAAAAAGCCGAAGCGGATGCGGCTGAACGAGGAGTAAATGTCGAGTATGTTCTGGGCGACATGCGCTCAATTCCCTGGAGAGATCGATTCGACGCGGCTTTTCTATGGTACACGACCTTTGGCTATTTCGATGACGCGGATAATGAGAGAGTTCTTCGTGAGGCCGCTTCTTCACTTCGAAAGGGCGGACGTCTGCTGATAGATAACCCCACTCGCTTCGACCCGCGCCACAAGTTTCCTATATGCTCCGTTGCGCAGCGTAACGACGATGTACGAATCGATATATTTAGCAACGATGTACTAAGTGATCGCGAGAACCTCGAAAGGATTATCGTCCGCGATGGACGCGTTAGACGAACGCACCTTTCTTACAAGCAATATGGGTTTTCTGAATATGTTCGCATGTTGCGAAGCGCGGGCTTCGAGACTGTTGAAGCTTATGGGAAGGAAGGGGAACCGTTTACAGCCGATAGCTCGCGCCTCGTAGTAGTCGCACACAAATAATATCAACGGCATAGCCTAGCTGAACTGGTGTGTCCGAGAAACCGTTAGAAGGCCATCCAGCGGCGAAATCCATCGTTAGACGCCTATCTTAAGGGATTTCGGCAAGACCTATGGTTTTTTGAGACTTTGCGCGTTGGCCAACGTACGCCTTCGAGAAAGTATGCCAATTGGCCGCCGCCGCCCTTCACCAGCCAAAGCATGTCGGGCAGGCATCTAGCACATCCCCCAACGGTAGCTCGCGCTTTGGCAGGCTCCGCACATTGTCGGTTTCCGCAACGTTGCCGCCCGCTTCATCTTTACAAAGGTAGGAGAGCTAATAATGCCAGCATTTACCCAACAAGAATATCGCGAACGCACGAATCGACTTCGCCAACAGATGGCGGAGCGTGGCATTGACGCACTGCTCGTCCTAAA
>NZ_JAMYSE010000099.1:0-23846 GCF_040321795.1 Mesorhizobium sp. M0244
TGCTCGACGGACCGCCTCTGTCGTCGTGGCGCGGCCGTGTAGAATCTGTCCCATAGCGCGTCCTTTGATTCGGACGACAATGGTGCGCCATTAAAACCTGAGATCAAACAATTAGGCGCCGGCTTCAGTTTACGGCTGCGGCATGGCGGCCGATTGCCGAGCCGAGAGCGCGGCGTTAAAGGAAGACATGTTGGAACGAGGCGAAGAGGCCCGGTTGGCAGGCGGCGCGGAGCGAAAAGCATGAGCGTGCATGCGCTTTATGTGACCACCGCGTATGCGATCACGGCCGTGGTGCTGGCCGGGCTGATCGGCTGGATCCTGCTCGACCAGCGCGGCCGCAAGCGAGAGCTCGCCGAGCTGGAGGCGTCCGGCGTGCGCCGGCGCTCCGATAAGGCAGCAAAATCATGAGCACGGAAACGGAAACACCGGCGCGCCGCCGCCTGATCGTGCTGGTGCCGCTGCTGGTCTTTCTCGGGCTGGCGGGATTGTTCCTGGCGCAGCTTTTGTCCGGGCGCGACGTTTCGGAGGTGCCGTCGGCGCTGATCGGCCTGCCAGCGCCGCAGACCAACCTCCCGCCGCTCGAGGGAACCAATTTGCCGGGCCTCGATTCGAAACAGTTCGCCGGCAAGGTGACGCTGGTCAACGTCTTCGCATCCTGGTGCGCGCCGTGCCGGGAAGAACATCCGGTGCTGCTGGCGCTGTCGCAGGACAGACGCTTCGTCATGGCCGCGCTGAACTACAAGGATCAGCCGGAAAACGCCCGTCGGTTCCTCGGCGATTTAGGCAATCCGTTTCAGGCGATCGGCGTCGACGCGGCCCCCCCCGCGGCCCTCGACAGGGGCGTCTACGGCGTGCCGGAAACCTTCGTCGTCGGCAAAGACGGCAAGATCGCCTATAAGCATGTCGGACCGCTGACGCCGGACTCGGCGCAGACGCTGCTTTTGCCGGAGATCGAGAAGGCGCTGACGGCGCGTTGATATTCAGGTGATGCCGGCCTGCAAATGGCGGTTTCCTGCGCTTCCGATGCTCGCGTACCCAAAGTACGCTCCGCTCCGGTTCTCGGAATCCACCATTTTTCGACTCGGCCTGACCTGAATCTCAACGCGCCGAGGCGCGGCCGAGTTACTCGACCGAAGATTCAGCCGTAGATCTGCTTGTGGATCTGGTAGAGCATTTCGCTGCGGTCGGCGCGCATGTCGGCGAGGTCGCGGCTGGTGAAGCTGTCGATTTCGGCGACGAGGCGGTTGTAATGCCGGCGCTTGGCGATGCTGGCGCGAGCGCGGCTCATGAGGCTGTCGATGATCATAGCGAGTTTCCTTTTGCGCCGCATTTTGCGGCCGTTTGTTCCTCCCTTGATCGATACGGAGCATGACATAGTTATGGTGCGTTGCAAAAATAAGATGTTGCAATGCACCATTGCGCTGGGCGCATAGCCGGTTAACGGGATGCGACCTGCCGTCCGGGCCAGCATCCGCTCCCATAAAGCTTCTAACGCATCATCGATCTTGCCATATCGATCGCAGGCTGGCTTGATCGTGCCTCGCCAGCGACTGAATACCGGGAGGAACCATGGCCGCCGAATTCTACGAAGTTCTCGATCCGCGCTTTGCGCGGCTGTTCAACGGCAATGCACAGGTGGACAGGCTGTTTACCGGCTGCCGCTGGGCGGAGGGGCCGGCCTGGTTTGCGGCCGGGCGCTATGTCGTCTGGTCCGACATCCCGAACAATCGCATGCTGCGCTACGACGAGACCGACGGCGGCGTCAGCGTGTTCCGTCAGCCGTCGGGCAATTCCAACGGCAACACCGTCGACCGGCAAGGCCGGCTGGTCACTTGCGAGCATTCCGGCCGCCGCGTCAGCCGCACCGAGCATGACGGCTCGGTCATCACCATCGCCGACAAATGGCGCGGCAAGCGGCTGAACTCGCCCAATGACGCGGTGGTCAAGTCCGATGGCTCGATCTGGTTCACCGACCCGAGCTACGGCATCGATACCGATTACGAGGGCGACAAGGCCGAAAGCGAGATCGGCGCCTGCCATGTCTACCGGGTCGATCCCGGCACCGGCGAGACCGAGGCCGTCATTACCGACATGGTCAGGCCCAACGGGCTCGCCTTCTCGCTTGACGAGAGCAAGCTCTATGTCGCCGATACCGGCCGCACGCATGGTGCGCAAAACCCGGCGCACATCCGGGTGTTCAATGTCGGCCAAGGTGGCAAGACGGTGTCCGGCGAGAAGGTCTTTGCCGACTGCACCGCCGGCCTGTTTGACGGTTTCAGGCTGGATGCGGACGGGCGCATCTGGACCAGTGCCGCTGACGGCGTCCATTGCTATGATCCCGACGGGACGCTGATCGGCAAGGTCAAGGTGCCGGAAGTCGTCGCCAATTGCGTGTTCGGCGGCAACAAGCTGAACTGCCTCTACATCGCCGGCACGACCTCGCTCTACATGGTCCGGCTGATGGTCAACGGCGCCAGAACCTATTGAGCTGACAATATCCAGGGAGGGACGCCATGCCGTTTGTGAACATCCGCATCGTCAAGGAAGCGATTGCCGCCGACCCGGCCGGCAAGAAGGCAGCGATCGCTGCCCAGGTGACCGAGGCGATCGTCGGCGCCACCGGCCTGACCAACAATGACGTCTGGGTGGTCTTCGAAGAGGTCAATGCACGCGATTGGTTTGTTGGCAAGACCGATGTCGAGACGCTGCGCGGCAAGGGCTAATCCCGCGGCACTGCAGATGGCCGCAGCCCCTAGCTTCGTCATCCCAGGGTCTGCGCCGCGTCGCGTCGCTCCTTGCTCCGCCCTAGGATGACGAAAGCACGGTGGCCCGTCACTCAACGCGTGCGAATGAAGTCCGCGAAGGCCGAAAGCGCGTCACGCATTGCCAGCCGGTTTGCCGGCTCCAACAGAATGGTTCCCACGTCATCCGGCTTCCTGCCGAGCAGGGCGATTTCCAGCGGCGCTTCCTCGTAAAGCTGGAAAGACATGGTCCGCATGATCTCGACCAGCGCGGCGCGGGCAAACAGCGAGCGCGGCGAGGTGTGGACCAGCAGGGCCGGCTTGCCGACGGCGGCATCGCGCGACACCAGCCAGTCGAGCGCGTTTTTCAGGCCGCCTGGCACGCCATGGGCATATTCAGGGCAAGAGATGATGACGCCGTCGGCGCAGGTGACGGCATCGATCAGCGCCGATGCTTGCGGCGGCGTCCGCTCGCCTTCGTCGTCGGGATTGAAGATCGGCAGCCGCCCAAGCCCGTCATAAACGGAAACGCGGCAACCCGGTGGCGCGTTTTGCGCGAGGGCCGCGACCAGGGCCGAATTGGTCGAGGCGGCGCGCAGGCTGCCGGAGATGGCGAGAATGTTCAGCAAAGGAATGGAGACCGGCTTGGGCGATTCGTTGCCGGGCACGCTACCACATGGTCTGCTTGTAATCCTCGTCCAGCCAGCGGTCGGTCGCCTCCGCCGTTTCGGCGAGCGCCAGTTGGTCGCGCAGGATCTGGCCGAGCGTCGGCAGCGTCGCGCGGTCGTACCAGCTCTCCGGCTTCCACAGTTCGGAGCGCATGAAAGCCTTGGCGCAATGCATGTAGGCGGCCTTGACCGTCACCACGACGACGCTTTGCGGCGCCTTGCCGTCGACCGCCAGCCGCTCACGCAATGCCGCATCGACGGTGATGCGGGCATCGCCATTGACACGCAGCGTTTCGTTCATGCCGGGAATGAGGAAGAGCAGCCCGATCGAGGGATTGAGAAGGATGTTCTCCAGCGTGTCGAGCCGGTTGTTGCCGGGCCGGTCCGGGATGGCGACGGTCTTCTCGTCGAGCACTGCTACAAAGCCCGGCCTGTCGCCCTTCGGCGTCACATCGGCATTGCCGGCGCCGTCGGACGAGCCGATCAGCACGAACGGGCTCTTGCCGATGAAGGAACGGCAGTGGCCGTCCAATGCCTTCAATTCCTTGCGGATCGAGCCGTCGGTCGGCCGAGGCGTCTTGTAGATCGTCCTCAGCTCTTCGCGCGTGGTGATGAATTCCATGCCCCTCTCCTCGTCTATTTGCCGGCCTTCTCTTCCTTGGCGGCCTTGTCCTCGAGCGAATGGCGCAGGATCAACGGCATTTGGCTCAACGTGAAGACAAGTGTAATGGGAATCGTGCCCCAGACCTTGAAATAAAGCCAGGTTTCCTCAGAAAAATTACGCCATACGACCTCGTTCAGCGCAGCCAGAAAAAGGAAGAAAAACCCCCATCGGAAAGTGAGCTTGCGCCAGCCTTCGGCGTCGAGATTGAAGGCGGAATCAAAGACATAGCCCAACAGCGATCTGCCAAACGCCAACCCGCCAAGAAGCGTGATGCCGAACAAACTGTTGATGATTGTCGGCTTCATGAAAGCGAAGGTCTTGTCCTGAAGCCACAGCGCCAGCGCGCCAAACACAAACACCACGATGGCCGACACCAGCGGCATGATCGGCCAGCTGCGCGTCAAAATCCACGAAACGCTGAGCGACAGCGCCGTCGCCACCATAAAGAACGCTGTGGCAATCAGGATAGGCTCGCCGATATGGCTGAGGATCGGAAATTTCCCGACAAGCCACGCGCCGCGGATGGTGGTGAAAAAGAACACCAGACCAGGCCCGAGCTCGAGCAGGAATTTCAGGCCGGGGTTCAACGCCTTGCGTCGCGGATCGGACGGGTCGCGTTCGAGGATGGGTGGGCTCATGGGATCCTTCTTACGCATGATCCAATCCAAAAAGTCTGCAACTTTTCGGGATCATGCTCGTCAAGCCACGCCAGCGATCGCCCTGGCGAATTCGCTTGCGGAAAAGGGTTCGAGGTCGTCGACCTGTTCGCCGACGCCGATGAAATAGACCGGCAATTTGTGCCGCGCCGCGATCGCCACCAGAATACCGCCACGCGCCGTTCCGTCCAGCTTGGTGATCACCAGGCCGTTGACGCCGGCGACATTGCGGAAGATCTCGACCTGGTTGAGCGCGTTCTGGCCGGTGGTGGCATCGACCGTCTGCAGCACGGTGTGCGGCGCCGCCGGATCGAGCTTGCCCAGCACGCGGACGATCTTTTCCAGTTCCGCCATCAGTTCGATCTTGTTCTGCAGCCGCCCGGCGGTGTCGATTATCAGCACGTCGGAGCCGGCCTCTTTCGCCCGCTCGAAGGCATCGTAGGCGAGGCCGGCGGCGTCGGCGCCAAGCTTCGAGGCAATGACCGGCGAGTTGGTGCGCTCGCCCCAGATCTTCAGCTGCTCGATCGCTGCGGCGCGGAAAGTGTCGCCCGCGGCGAGCATCACCGAGAGGCCGCCATCGGTCAGCTTTGCCGCCAGCTTGCCGATGGTCGTGGTCTTGCCGGCGCCGTTGACACCGACGACCAGGATGACATGCGGCTTGTGGCTGAGATCGAGTTCCAGCGGCATGGCGACATGGGTCAGCACCTTCTCCACCTCGGCCGCCATGATGGCGCGGACTTCGGTGTCGGAGACGTCCTTGCCGTAGCGGCTGGCGGAGAGCGCGTCGGTAACCCGCAGAGCCGTCTCCATGCCGAGATCGGCGCGGATCAGCACATCCTCCAGGTCCTGCAGCGTGTCCTCGTCAAGTTTCCGCTTGGTGAAGACGCCGGCGATGTTGCCTGACAACTCCTTGGAAGAGCGGGCAAGCCCGTCTCGCATGCGCTGGAACCAGGAGCGCCTCGGCGCCGGTTCGAGCGCCTTCCGCGGCTCGGCCTTCTGCTCGACCTTCTTGGTTACGGTCACCTTGCCCGGAGCGGGTTTTGGCTCCGGCGATGGCTGTGGAATGGCCTCTGGTTCGGGCGCGATCTCGGCCAGCGTCGGCTTCGTCTCGACCGGCGCCGGCTGGCGGATCGGGGGCGGGATTTCGGCGGGCGGTGCTTCGGGCGCAGGTGACGTTGGCTTAACTTCGGCAGTCGGTGCCGCGTCTTGCGCAGGTTGGCGCTGCCCCTCACCCTTACCCTTACCCTCTCCCCGTGAAGGACGGGGAGAGGGGGGCGTCAGCGTTGCAGCTTCTTCTTCGGCGTCTGTGAAAGGGGCTTCGGCGTCAAGATCAGCTCCCTTCTCCCCGTCCCTATACGGGGAGAAGGTGCCGGCAGGAGGATGAGGGGCGGCGCCAGCTTCGGATGACGGAAGCTCAGTCTGGACGGTCTCAGGCTGCTTCCGCTCTGGGATTGGCTCCGGAATAACAAGCCCGGCCGGGATTTCCTCCGGCTCCTCAACAGGCGTTTCCGGCGCCGGCTGAATGTCTGGCTCGGGGGAAATGGTCGGAGCGGGCTCGGGCTTCGGCTCTTCGACAGGCGGAGGCTCCGGCGCAGAAGGGGCCTCCGGCTCGACCGCCGGTGCGGCTTCGGCCTCAGGCTGAGGCTCGCTGCGTTTCAGGAATTCCGGGACGGGCTGCTCGGCGGCGGGCTTCAGCGCCTCCAGTGCGTCCCATTTGATTGGCGGCAGCGGTGCGGTCTCGTCGGGCCGCTCCTCGACGACTTCCTTCTTGCCGAACGAAAATATCTTCTTGAAAAACCCAGCCATGTCTTGCGCTCTCAGGCGGCGCGGGCGGCAAGCGGCGCGGCGATCAGGCGGGTGCCGTCATGGCCGGCAATATCAGCCTCGACAATGTCGCCCGGCGCGCCGGCAGAGACCGTGGCCAGCGTAAAGCCTTCGGTGCGGCCGAGCCCGTCGCGCTCGCCCAGGATCGACTGGCGCGTGCCGGCAAGTGCCGAAAGGTGATGGCGGTAGGCGGCCTCGCCGGCGGTGCGCAGGCGTGCCGCGCGCTGCTTGACCATTTCGCGGCGAAGCTGCGGCATGCGCGCGGCGGGCGTGCCCTGGCGCGGCGAAAACGGGAAGACATGGAGATGCGTCAGGCCGCACTCCTCAACAATTTTTTCCGAGTTTTCGAACATGGCGTCCGTCTCGGTCGGGAAGCCAGCGATGATGTCTGCGCCGAAAACGATGCCCGGGCGCAGTTTGCGCACATCCTCGCAAAAGCGGATCGACTGGTCGCGGCTGTGCCGGCGCTTCATCCGCTTCAGGATCATGTCGTCACCCGATTGCAGCGACAGATGCAGATGCGGCATCAGCCTGGGCTCGGAGGCGATGGCGTCCAACAGATCGTCATCGGCCTCGATCGAATCGATGGAGGAAAGCCGCAGGCGTTTCACGTCGGGCACCTGCTTCAGGATCGTCTTGACCAGTTTGCCGAGCTTCGGTGCGCCCGGCAGGTCGGCGCCAAAACTGGTCATGTCGACGCCGGTCAGCACGATCTCGGCATAACCATTGCCAGTGAGCCGCTTGACCTGCTCGACCACGGCGCCCATCGGCACCGAGCGCGAATTGCCGCGACCGTAGGGAATGATGCAGAAGGTGCAGCGGTGGTCGCAGCCGTTCTGCACCTGGACGAAGGCGCGCGCCCGGCCCTCGATGGCGTCGACCATGTGGGCGGCCGTCTCGCGTACCGAAAAAATATCGTTGACGCGGGCCTTCTCGGTGTCGTTGACGCCGAAATCCGGCAGCGCGCGATAGGAATGGGCGTTCAGCTTCTCCTCATTGCCGAGGACGAGATCGACCTCGTGCATGGCAACGAAATCCTGTGGCTCGGTCTGCGCCGCGCAGCCGGTGACGATGATGCGGGCGGCGGGGTTCTCGCGGCGGGCTTTTCGGATCGACTGCTTGGCCTGGCGCACCGCCTCGCCGGTGACGGCGCAGGTGTTGAAGATGATGGCGCCGCCTTCGAGGCTACCGAGGCCGGCACTTTCCGCCTCGCGCCGCATCACCTCGGATTCATAGGTGTTCAGCCGGCAGCCGAAGGTGACGACGTCGACACCCCTGTTGGCAAGAGGGGCCATCAGGCGGCGCTTTCGGTGTCGCGCGCCCACACGCCGGTCGACGGATCGAAGCTGCCGGAAAATTCCCATTCGGCGGCACCGGTCAGGATGACGTGGTCGTCGTCGCGCCACAGGACATGCAGCGAGCCGCCGCCGGGCGTCGTCAGCGTGACGCTGCGGCCGGTGCACCTGGTGCGGGCTGCTGCAACCACGGCGGCGCACGAGGCCGTGCCGCAAGCCTTGGTCAGGCCGGCGCCGCGCTCCCAGGTGCGGATGACCATTGTCTCGGGCGAGGTCACCTGCGCGATGGTGATGTTGGCGCGCTGGGGGAAGATCGGGTGGTTTTCGAGCAGCGGGCCGAAGCGCTCGAGTTCATAGGACCAGACGTCGCGGTCGACCCAGAAAATGGCGTGCGGATTGCCCATCGAGACGACCGACGGCGAATGCAGTACCGGCGCATCGATCGGGCCGATCTGCAGTTCGATCATGCGGGTGTCACGGAATTCCTCGGCCAGCGGAATATCCTGCCAGCCGAAGCGCGGCTTGCCCATGTCAACCGAGATCAGCCCGTCGGCGTGTTCTTCGGCATTGAGAATGCCGGCAACGGTCTCGAAGGCGAAGGTCTTCTGGCCGGTCTCGGCGGCGAGCGCCTGGACGACGCAGCGCATGCCGTTGCCGCAGGCCTGCGCGCTGGTGCCGTCCGAATTCAAGATGTCGATGAAAAAGGCGGTGCCCGGCGTCCTGGCGTCGTGGATCGCCATGATCTGGTCGAATTTGGTCGCGGCGTCGGCATTAAGCGCGATGGCTGCCGCAGGCGTCACGCGATCGGCGCGACCGCGCATATCGGCAACGATGATCTCGTTGCCGATGCCGTTCATCTTGGCGAAAGGGGCCACACTTGCCATCGATCGAAAGGTCTCTTGCCGGTTTGGCGCCTATATGGCGGATAGCGGCAGAAATTACCAGTGCGGCATGCTTTTCAGGTCACCGCGAAGACGCCAAGCACGATCAGCAGGAAGATGATCAGCACGATGCCGATGAGGATGCGGGCGCCGGTCGCGGCGGCTCCGGCCAGTGCCGGCATGCCGAGCAGGCTTGCCGCGGCCGCGACAATCAAAAGAATGATGATCCACTTGATCATAAGAGATTACCTCGCAGCCGACAGGTTTGAACACCTACAAACGCTTCTGCGAGGCCTTGGGTTCCGCCGGCCTCCTAGACCGCCGGCACGTCCCAGACTTCCCCCGGCCGCAAGGCGCGAAAACGTTGCTGCGGCAGGCCGGCAGCATCGAGCGCTTCGCCGAGTTTTCTGGCCGGCTCGTCGATCGGTTCGTTGGTGAGCCGGAACGTGCCCCAGTGGCAGCCGGCGGCATAGGCGGCGTCGCACAAAAGCATGCCTTGCACCGCCTCCTCCGGATCCTGGTGATGCGGCGCCATGAACCAGCGCGGCTCATAGGCGCCGATCGGCAGGATGGCGAGGCGGAAGCCGCCGTGCTTTTCGGCCATCAGCCGGTAGTTGATGCCGCCGTGGAAACCGGTATCTCCGGCGAAATAGATCTTTGCGCCTGGTGTCTCGACGACGAAACCCGCCCACAGCGCCATGCGCCGGTCGCGGGTGCCGCGGGCCGACCAGTGATGTACCGGCTCGACATGCACGGCGGCGCCATTGCCGATATCGACCCGGTCGCCCCAGTCATGCGCGGAAAGCCGCATGCCGGAGACGGCAGCGTCGATGATGGTATCGTTGCCGAGCGGCGTCAGCAGCAGCGGATCGTGCCTTGTCTTCAGACGCTTCAGCGTGGCGAGGTCGAGATGGTCGTAATGGTTGTGGCTGACCAGGACGAGGTCGATCGGCGGCAAATGAGAAAAGGCGATGCCCGGTGGATTGACGCGTTTCGGCCCGGCGAAGGAGAGCGGCGAGACGCGCGACGACCAGACCGGGTCGGTCAGGATGTTCAGGCCGGCTGTCTGGACGAGCAGCGAGGAATGACCGACCATGGTGAGGCGCAGCGCAGCACCATCGATCCGCTCGACCGGTCTTGCCGGCGGAAACGGGCTCGGATTCGCCGCCGGCCATTTCGAGCGTTCGCCACTCAATTGCCATTTCAAGAGATCGGCAAAGCGACCCGGCGGCCGGCCGTCGGGGTTGAAGAACAAGGTGCCGTCGAAATGATCGCTGGGCGGGCCGCTATAATAGCGATTGGCGGCTCTTTTTCTCGCGGCCAAGAAATCGGCTCCTGCAGTTTGCTGATCGCCAAGAGATAATGCCGACGCCGGCCGGCGCAAGCATTTGACGGGCGCGCCAGGAATGCAAAGGGTCGGGGTGCGGCCAGATGCCAAGGCGTAACGCAATTCAGGCAATGTGCATTTTGCGATAAATTTGCAACATTAGCGGCGCAAACCGTATTTTAACCATATCGGGTTGAAATTTCGCCACCTTCTCCATCTTGGTGGGGGGACATTGCGCGGACGGCACCCCCGGCCGGATCCGACGGAGGTTGAAGAATGAAATTTTCGAAAACCGGCCTGCTGGCCGTATCGCTGGCCGCACTCGTCGCGAGCGGCTGTTCAACCTCACGGTTCTCATCGATGGACGAGCAACAGCCGGCGCCGCTGGAAGCTGCGCCCGCCGGCAAGGTAACCGCAAACCAGCTGCCGCCGCCGGCGACGCCCGGCCCGGCCGACCCATCGAAATTTCCGACCGCGCCGCAGAACACGCAGATCGGGGGGGTGCTGCCGGAGGGGACGGCTCCTGCCGGCGCGGCCGACCTTACCGCCTCCAGCGTCGCCGGCGTGTGGAAGGCAAGCGTGTCCGGCCAGAGCTGCCAGGTGGCGACGCCGCAGACCAAATTCGGCTCGGGCTATCGCGCCGGACCGCTGCATTGCCCGGCCCCGCTCGACGGCATCAAATCTTGGAACGTCGGCGGCAAGCAGTTGACGCTCTATGACGAGAATGGCGGCACGCTGGCACGGCTCTATTCCTCGGGCGGCGAGAAATTCGACGGCCAGACTTCCAACGGCCTGCCGATCTCGCTTACAAGGTAGGCAAAGAAGACAGGGAAGACCAACCGCCTCGACAACGACGTGACCGATGCATCTGCGTGACGGCCTCCAGACCCATGCGACCGTCAAGCAGCGCTACGACCATCTGGTCGAGACGGGCGCCATCGGACGCGACCCGGTGCAGGAGCGGGTCGCTGCTGCTCTCGACCGGCTGATCGACGAGACATCGGCAAAGCGGCTGGCGCATAAGTCGAGCGCGCTGGGCTGGCTGTTCGCCCGCAAGCGCGAGGTGCACGAGGCGGTCAAGGGCCTCTACATCCATGGCGGCGTAGGCCGCGGCAAGACCATGCTGATGGACATGTTCTTCGAGCTGCTGCCGGTGCGGCGCAAGCGCCGTGTGCACTTCAACGATTTCATGGCCGACGTGCAGGACCGCATCCAGAAGCACCGGCAGGCTCGCAAGAACGGCACGGCCAAGGAGGACGATCCGATCCCACCGGTGGCGCGGGCGCTGGCCGAGGAAGCCTGGGTGCTGTGCTTCGACGAGTTCTCCGTCACCGACATCGCCGATGCGATGATCCTGTCCAGGCTGTTTTCGGCGCTGTTTGCCAATGGCGTCGTGCTGGTCGCCACCTCCAATGTCGCGCCGCAGGACCTCTATCGCGATGGGCTGAATCGCCAGCTGTTTTTGCCGTTTGTCGGCATGCTGGAGCGCCACGCGCAGGTGCTGGCGCTGGACGCCGACAAGGATTACCGCCTCGACAAGCTCGGCCGCATGCCGGTCTACATCACCCCGGCCGATGCCGCAGCCGACCATGCGCTCGACGACGCCTGGCAGGCGATGACGCATGGCAGGCCGACGGCCGAGACGATGCTGACGGTGAAGGGCCGGCACGTCGTGGTGCCGCGGGCCGCCGGCGAGGCTGCGCGGTTTTCCTTCGCCGAGCTCTGCGAGAGGCCGCTCGGCGCCCGAGACTATCTTGCCATTGCCGGCCGCTTCTCGACCATTTTCATCGACCATGTGCCGGTGCTCGGTGAAGGCAAGCGCAATGAAGCCAAGCGCTTCATCCTGCTGATCGACACACTTTACGACCATCATGTGCGGCTGGTGGTAAGCGCCGCGGCGCCGCCGCCGCAGCTCTATACGGCCAAGCGCGGCAACGAGGTCTTCGAGTTCGAGCGCACGGCATCGCGGCTGATCGAGATGCAGAGCCACGATTGGCTGGCGGATTGGGCGGAAAGGCACAGGGCGCCGTCGCCGGAGGCGCGGCAGGCTCAAGGCTAGCGCTGCGGTGCAGAACCTAGGATAGGGTGCGAAGGATCGCCCGACCTTGAACCAAGCGCAGAAAAGGACCAAATGCCTCGTCGAACACCTCGTCGGCAACCCGCATCACAAGGGCGTCATCGCCGGGAAACAGCCTTCTGATTTTGGGCGCCATTGTGTAGAACTCCTCTAGTCGGCCTTACAATTTTGACGTTTACGTAATTCCCATTGTTTCTAACCGATTGAAATTCCTCACTCCAAAATAATCGTTTGAATTTTGGTGCGGCCGGGGCTATTGCGTGCGGCGAATTTCACGGTTCCTGCAGCATTCCGGCCTCTTCCTCCGACGCCGTCATCAAATCGTTAAGATTTGGGCGCCGTCATAGTCAAAGGGAAAACATCCTGACATGGCACGCAACAAGATAGCGCTCATCGGCTCGGGCATGATCGGCGGCACGCTCGCCCACATGGTCGGCCTCAAGGATCTCGGCGACGTCGTGCTGTTCGATATCGCCGAGGGCATCCCGCAAGGCAAGGGGCTTGATATAGCGCAGTCGTCGCCGGTTGACGGGTTCGACTCCAGGCTGACCGGCGTCAACGACTATGCCGGCATCGAGGGCGCCGACGTCTGCATCGTCACCGCCGGCGTGCCGCGCAAGCCCGGCATGAGCCGCGACGATCTTCTGGGCATCAATTTGAAGGTGATGGAGCAGGTCGGCGCCGGCCTCAAGAAATACGCGCCGAAAGCCTTCGTCATCTGCATCACCAATCCGCTCGACGCCATGGTGTGGGCGCTGCAGAAGTTTTCCGGCCTGCCGAAGAGCCATGTCGTCGGCATGGCTGGCGTGCTCGACAGCTCGCGCTTCCGCTATTTCCTGGCCGAGGAATTCAAGGTCTCGGTCGAGGATGTCACGGCCTTCGTGCTCGGCGGCCACGGTGATTCCATGGTGCCGATGATCCGCTATTCGACGGTTGCCGGCATCCCGCTGCCCGACCTCATCAAAATGGGCTGGACCTCGAAGGAGCGGCTCGATCAGATCGTGCAGCGCACCCGCGACGGCGGCGCCGAGATCGTCGGCCTGCTCAAGACCGGCTCGGCCTTCTACGCGCCGGCTGCCTCGGCCATCGCGATGGCCGAAGCCTATCTCAAGGACAAGAAGCGGGTGCTGCCCTGTGCTGCCTATCTTTCCGGCCAATACGGCGTCAAGAACACCTATGTCGGCGTTCCCGTGGTGATCGGCGCCGGCGGCGTCGAACGCATCATCGAGATCGAGCTCAGCAAGCCCGAGCAGAAGATGTTCGACAATTCGGTGGCGGCGGTGCAGGGCCTGTGCGACGCGTGCGTCAAGATCGCTCCGCATCTCGCGGCCAAATAAGCCGGCAAGTAAGCCCGCCAAGCAAGCTGGAGACATAGCGCATGAACATCCATGAGTATCAGGGCAAGGCGCTGCTGAAGGGCTTTGGCGCACCGGTGGCCGAGGGCGTGCCGGTGTTCAAGGCGAGCGAGGCGGAAGCCGCCGCCAAGGCGCTGCCCGGCCCGCTCTATGTGGTCAAGAGCCAGATCCATGCCGGCGGCCGCGGCAAGGGCAAGTTCAGGGAGCTCGGCCCCGATGCCAAGGGCGGTGTCAGGCTGGCGAAGTCGGTGGCCGAGGTCGTCGCCAACGCCAAGGAGATGCTCGGCCATACGCTGGTCACCAAGCAGACCGGCCCAGCCGGCAAGCAGGTCAACCGGCTCTATATCGAGGACGGCGCCGACATCGAGCGCGAGCTCTATCTGTCGATCCTGGTCGACCGCTCGGTCGGCCGCGTCGCCTTCGTCGTCTCGACCGAGGGCGGCATGGACATCGAGGCGGTCGCCCACGACACGCCGGAAAAGATCATCACCGTCGCCATCGACCCGGAAAAGGGCGTGACTGCGGAGGATTTGAAGAAGCTCAATGCCGCGCTGAAGCTCGACGGCGACGCGGCAAAGGACGGCGACACGCTGTTTCCGATCCTCTACAAGGCGTTTGTCGAGAAGGACATGAGCCTGCTCGAGGTCAACCCGCTGATTGTCATGAGGAGCGGCCGTCTGCGCGTGCTCGACGCCAAAGTGTCGTTCGACAACAATGCGCTGTTTCGTCACCCGGACGTGCTCGAATTGCGCGACACCACGGAAGAGGACGAGAAGGAGATCGAGGCGTCGAAATACGACCTCGCCTATGTCGCGCTCGACGGCAATATCGGCTGCATGGTCAACGGCGCCGGCCTCGCCATGGCGACGATGGACATCATCAAGCTCTATGGCGCCGAGCCTGCCAACTTCCTCGATGTCGGCGGCGGCGCGTCGAAGGAGAAGGTGACGGCGGCGTTCAAGATCATCACCAGGGATCCGGCGGTCAAAGGCATCCTGATCAATATCTTCGGCGGCATCATGAAGTGCGACATTATCGCCGAGGGCGTTATCGCCGCGGTCAAGGAAGTCGGGCTGCAGGTGCCGCTGGTGGTGCGGCTGGAAGGCACCAATGCCGAGCTCGGCAAGAAGATCATCAACGACAGCGGGCTGAACGTGGTGTCGGCAGACGATCTTGATGACGCGGCCAAGAAAATTGTCGCGGCGGTGAAGGGCTGATCTGGCGCATACTGACGATCGTGGCTTTCGGCGTTAACTGAGCTGGAGAATACAGGGTGGAACAGGACGTCACGCAAAGCTTGCTGGGATACATCATTGCCTGGTTGCCGCTGGCAGTTTTTCTGGTGATCTGGATCTGGGGTCTCCTCACACTTAAGCAATATGTTCGCGCCCGGGAATTCGCCGGCCACGACAATGCGGCCGCTATTCGTGAACTCGGCGAGACAAATCGAGAAATTGTAGCCGTGCTGCGCGAACTGAAGTCAGAACTTCAAGGGCGGAGGTCATAGAATGCCTCCGCACAAGATAAATCTCATCGAGGCGGCGGATCAGAAGATCAAAAAGGTCTTCGATCCGCATATTGCCGGCGACGTCAATGATGCCCAAGTCAAGATCGCCAAATTCGGCGATGTCTTCGACTGGCACGCGCATGACAACGAGGATGAGGCGTTCCTCGTGCTGCGCGGCCGCATCGCCATCGATTTCCGCGACGGCACGGTGGAACTCGGCAGCGGCGAGTTCATCGTCGTGCCGCGCGCCGTCGAGCATCGGCCGCGCTCGCTGAGCGAGGAACCTGTCGTACTGATGTTCGAGCCGGCGACGACGCTCAACACCGGCAACGCCAAGAGCGACCTGACCGTCGCCGATCTCAAGCGGCTGTGATCATGGCGGTTGTGATCATGACCGCGCGGCCTTCCTCGATCAACGGTTTTTAAAAAGGACCACCATGTCCATTCTCGTCGACAAGAACACCAAGGTGCTGGTGCAAGGCCTGACCGGCAAGACCGGCACGTTCCATACCGAGCAGGCGCTCGCCTATCACGGGACAAAAATGGTCGGTGGCATTCACCCCAAGAAGGGCGGCGAGACCTGGACCGGCGCCAAGGGCGAGGCACTGCCGATCTTCGCCACCGTCGCCGAGGGCAAGGCCAGGACCGGCGCCAATGCCTCCGTCGTCTATGTGCCGCCGGCGGGTGCCGCCGAAGCGATCCTGGAAGCGATCGAGGCCGAGATCCCGCTGATCGTCTGCATCACAGAAGGCATACCGGTGATGGACATGATCAAGGTCAAGGCAAGGCTCGACCGCTCGACGTCGCGGCTGATCGGCCCGAACTGCCCCGGCGTGCTGACACCCGACCAATGCAAGATCGGCATCATGCCCGGCAACATCTTCCGCAAGGGCTCGGTCGGCGTTGTTTCCCGCTCGGGAACGCTTACCTATGAGGCGGTGTTCCAGACCACCAATGTCGGCCTCGGCCAGACCACCGCCGTCGGCATCGGCGGCGACCCGGTCAAAGGTACGGAGTTCATCGACGTGCTGGAGATGTTCCTCGCCGACGATGAGACCAAATCGATCATCATGATCGGCGAGATCGGCGGTTCGGCCGAGGAAGACGCCGCGCAGTTCCTCAAGGACGAGGCCAAACGCGGCCGCAGCAAGCCGATGGCCGGCTTCATCGCCGGGCGCACCGCGCCGGCGGGCCGCACCATGGGTCATGCGGGGGCGGTCATCTCCGGCGGCAAAGGTGGCGCCGAAGACAAGATCGCGGCGATGGAATCGGCCGGTATCAAGGTTTCGCCGTCGCCGGCAAGGCTCGGCACGACGCTGGTCGAGGCGATCAAAGGACAGTGAATGGTGAATGGTGAATAGTAAACGGTAGCGGTGCAAACGGGGAGCGTTCCCCTCTTCCATTCACCATTCACCATTCACCATTCACTTTTAACTTAAAAGGAGACGAAGCCAGAGCTTCGACAGTGACATGGCAAGACAAGATCAGGCCAACGACCAGTTTTCGCTTACCTCTTTCCTCTATGGCGGCAATGCCGATTACATCGACGCGCTCTATGCCGCCTATGAGGACGATCCCGCTTCGGTCGATCCCGAATGGCAGGACTTCTTCGCGGCGCTGAAGGATGACGCCGGCGACGTGCGCAGGAATGCCAAGGGCGCCTCATGGGCCAAGCCCTCCTGGCCGATGCAGGCGAATGGCGAGCTGGTCTCGGCGCTCGACGGCAATTGGGGCCTCGTCGAAAAGCACATCGAAAAGAAGGTCAAGGACAGAGCGGCCGGCAACGGTGCAGCCCTTTCCGACGCCGACGTGCATCAGGCGACGCGCGATTCCGTCCGCGCCATCATGATGATCCGCGCCTTTCGTATGCGCGGCCATCTGCATGCCAATCTCGATCCACTCGGCATTGCCAAGCCGCTCGAGGACTATAATGAGCTGTCGCCGGAGAATTACGGCTTCACCGAAGCCGACTACGACCGGCTGATCTTCCTCGACAATGTGCTCGGGCTCGAATTCGGCACCATCCGGCAGATGCTCGATATCCTGACCCGGACCTATTGCTCGACGCTCGGCGTCGAATTCATGCATATTTCCGATCCCGAGGAGAAGGCCTGGATCCAGGCGCGCATCGAGGGCGCCGACAAGGAGATATCCTTCACCGCCGCCGGCAAGAAGGCGATCCTGCAAAAGCTGGTCGAGGCCGAAGGCTTCGAGCAGTTCATCGACGTCAAGTACAAGGGCACCAAGCGCTTCGGCCTTGATGGCGGCGAGTCGCTGATCCCGGCGCTGGAGCAGATCGTCAAGCGCGGCGGCCAGCTCGGCATGAAGGAAATCGTGCTTGGCATGGCGCATCGCGGCCGGCTGAACGTGCTGTCGCAGGTGATGGCCAAGCCGCACCGCGCCATTTTCCACGAGTTCAAGGGCGGCTCGGCCGCACCCGACGAGGTCGAAGGCTCGGGCGATGTGAAGTACCATCTCGGTGCCTCATCGGACCGCGAGTTCGACGGCAACAAGGTGCATCTGTCGCTGACCGCCAACCCCTCGCATCTGGAAATCGTCGATCCGGTGGTGATGGGCAAGGCACGCGCCAAGCAGGATTATCTGTTCGGCCGCAGCCGCGAAGAGATCGTGCCGCTGGAAGAGCGTGCCAAAGTGCTGCCGCTGCTGTTGCATGGCGACGCCGCCTTTGCCGGCCAGGGCGTCATTGCCGAAATCCTCGGCCTGTCGGGCCTGCGCGGCCACCGCGTCGCTGGCACGCTGCATTTCATCATCAACAACCAGATCGGCTTCACCACCAACCCGCGCTTCTCGCGCTCGTCGCCCTACCCGTCGGATGTCGCCAAGATGATCGAGGCGCCGATCTTCCACGTCAACGGCGACGATCCGGAAGCCGTGGTCCATGCCACCAAGGTGGCGATCGAATTCCGCATGAAGTTCCACAAGCCGGTCGTGGTGGACATGTTCTGCTATCGCCGCTTCGGCCACAATGAGGGCGACGAGCCGGCTTTCACTCAGCCGATCATGTATCGCAAGATCCGCAACCAGAAGACGACGGTGCAGATCTATGCCGACCGGCTGATTGCCGAAGGCCACATCAGCCAGGCCGAGTTCGAAAAGATGAAGGCCGACTGGCGGGCGCATCTTGAATCCGAATTCGAGGTCGGCCAGCATTACAAGCCGAACAAGGCGGACTGGCTGGACGGCGCATGGTCCGGCCTGCGCTCGGCCGACAACCAGGACGAACAGCGGCGCGGCAAAACCGCGGTGCCGGTCAAGACGCTGAAGGAGATCGGCAAGAAGCTGACCGAGGTGCCGAAGGATTTCGAGGCGCACAAGACGATCATCCGCTTCCTCGACAACCGCCGCCAGGCAATCGAGTCGGGCGAAGGCATCGACTGGTCGACGGCCGAGGCGCTGGCCTTCGGCGCCATCCTGCTCGACGGCAATCCGATCCGGCTGTCCGGCCAGGATTCGGAGCGCGGCACGTTCTCGCAACGCCATTCCGTGCTGTACGACCAGCGCGACGAGACCCGCTACATTCCGCTCAACAATCTGTCGGCGGCGCAGGCCGGGTTCGAGGTCATCAACTCGATGCTGTCGGAAGAGGCCGTGCTCGGCTTCGAATATGGCTACTCGCTGGCCGAGCCGAAGGCGCTGACGCTGTGGGAAGCGCAGTTCGGCGACTTCGCCAATGGCGCCCAGGTGGTGTTCGACCAGTTCATCTCGTCGGGCGAGCGCAAGTGGCTCAGAATGTCGGGCCTCGTCTGCCTGCTGCCGCACGGCTATGAAGGCCAGGGGCCCGAGCATTCGTCGGCCCGGCTCGAGCGCTTCCTGCAGCTTTGCGCCGAAGACAACATGCAGGTCGCCAACGTCACGACGCCGGCCAACTACTTCCACATATTGCGCCGGCAATTGAAGCGGGACTTCCGCAAGCCGCTGATCCTGATGACGCCGAAGTCACTGCTGCGCCACAAACGGGCGGTGTCGACGCTGCCCGAGATGTCGGGCGAAAGCGCCTTTCACCGGCTGTTGTGGGACGACGCCCAGCTGCTGTCGGGCCAGGCCATCAAGCTCACCAAGGATTCGAAGATCCGCCGTGTCGTGCTCTGTTCGGGCAAGGTTTATTACGACCTCTACGAAGAGCGCGAGAAGCGCGGCATCAACGACATCTACCTGCTGCGCGTCGAGCAACTCTATCCGTTCCCGGCCAAGGCGCTGATCACCGAACTGTTGCGCTTCCGCAATGCCGAGATGGTGTGGTGCCAGGAGGAGCCCAAGAACATGGGCGCCTGGTCGTTCATCGATCCGTATCTCGAATGGGTGCTGGCGCATATCGATGCCAAGCATCAGCGGGTGCGCTATACCGGGCGGCCGGCCGCCGCCTCGCCGGCGACCGGATTGATGTCGAAGCATCTTGCCCAGCTTGCCGCCTTGCTCGACGACGCGCTCGGTGAATAGAACAGAACTGGGCGGATAAAACAGAACCGAAAGAAACGGACAGGCACAATGGCTACCGAAATCCGCGTCCCGACCCTTGGTGAATCCGTCACCGAGGCGACCATCGGCAAATGGTTCAAGAAGGTTGGCGACGCGATCGCCGCCGATGAGCCGCTGGTCGAGCTCGAAACCGACAAGGTGACGGTGGAAGTGCCGGCCGCCGCCGCGGGCACGCTTAGCGAGATCGCCGTCAAGGAAGGCGAGACGGTCGGCGTCGGTGCACTGCTCGGCACGATTTCGGCAGGCGCCGGCGCAGCAGCCAATGCTGCCGCCGCTCCGGCAACGAAGCAGGAGGCGGTGTCGCAGGCCTCGGCTCCAACAGCAGCCTCGAGCGTCAAGCAGGCCGCGGCCGAGACGGCCAAGATCGCCGGCGACGCCGGAGCGATCGAGACGCGCACCACGCCGCCGGCGCCGTCGGCGGCAAAGCTGTTGGCCGAGCACAATCTCGCGGTCGACCAGGTCTCGGGCTCGGGCAAGCGCGGCCAGGTACTGAAAGGCGACGTACTCGACCTGATCGCCAGGGGCGCGCCGTCGCAGCCGGCCGAAATGCCGAAGGCTGTGCCTGTGCCGGCACCTGTTGCCGCGCGCGCGCCGTCCTCGGCAGACGACGCGTCGCGCGAGGAGCGCGTGCGCATGACCAAGCTGCGCCAGACCATCGCGCGCCGCCTCAAGGAAGCGCAATCGACCGCCGCCATGCTGACCACCTTCAACGAAGTCGACATGAGCGCGGTGATGGCGCTGAGGACCAAATACAAGGACGTGTTCGAGAAGAAGCATGGCGTGAAGCTCGGCTTCATGGGCTTCTTCACCAAGGCGGTCACCCACGCGCTGAAGGAAATCCCGTCGGTCAATGCCGAGATCGACGGCACCGATATCATCTTCAAGAATTATGCCCATATCGGCGTTGCCGTCGGCACCGAAAAGGGCCTTGTCGTGCCGGTTGTGCGCAATGCCGACCAGATGTCGATCGCCGAAATCGAGAAGGAAATCGGCAGGCTGGGGCTTGCGGCGCGCGACGGCAAGCTCTCGGTTGCCGATATGCAAGGCGGCACGTTTACGATTTCCAACGGTGGCGTTTACGGATCGCTGATGTCGACGCCGATCCTCAATGCGCCGCAGTCCGGCATTCTCGGCATGCACAAGATCCAGGAGCGGCCGATGGTGGTTGGCGGCCAGATCGTCATCCGGCCGATGATGTATCTGGCGCTCTCCTATGACCATCGCATCGTCGACGGCAAGGAAGCGGTGACCTTCCTGGTGCGGGTCAAGGAAAGCCTGGAGGATCCGGAGCGGCTGGTGCTCGACCTCTAGAGGCGGCTGGGGTGAGCCGGAGAATGGATCTGCGCCACCGGATGAGTTGCTCTCGTTTCCGGTCGGGGTTGTTTGTCGCGATCTGCGCGGTCGGTATCCAGACGGTCTCCGCCGCTCACGCCGCCTGTCCGCTCGAGCTCGCGGTCTATGGCGATCCTGAAAACGCCGGCGAGATCGATTTCAGGCCAACCGGCGAGTCGGCGACCGTCACCAATAGTTTCAACATGGTGCTCGACAATGGCGTCGTGCTCGACGGCATCGTCATGTGGACGGAGGGCGTGGCGCGGCCGCATGGCTCGCTGATGTACAAATGCCCGACCGGCGATGTCACCGGCGACGAGCTCGCCGCCTGCACCGTGTGGGAGGGCGTCATCTACAGTGCCGACGACCAGGGCAATATCGCGTTGCTGCCGGGCGAAGGAAAGGATGCACCGAAGAAGCTGATCCTTCCCGACTTGGGAGCGTCGTTGCAGATGTCGGCGGCCCATGGCGCCAACGGCTTTTCCAAGGTGCCCTGGGATGTCTTTGCCCTGAAAGGATGTCAGGAATGAGCGAGAGCGGAAAAATCCTGCTGGTGACCGGCGGCAGCCGCGGCATCGGCGCCGCCACATGCAGGCTTGCCGCCAAGGCCGGCTACCGCATTGCGGTCAATTATGCCTCGAATGTGCGAGCGGCCGAAACCGTGGTCGCCGCCATAGAGGCCGGCGGCGGAGAAGCCGTTGCGGTCAGGGGCGATATCGGCAGCGAGACGGATGTGTTGGCCATGTTTGAGGCCGTCGATGCCCGCTTTGGCGGGCTTGACGCGCTGGTCAACAATGCCGGTGTCGTCGACAGCCTGTCACGTGTCGACGAAATGTCGTTCGCGCGGCTCGAGCGGATGATGCGGATCAATGTGATCGGGCCGATGCTTTGCGCGCGCGAAGCGGTGAAGCGCATGTCGACCAGGCATGGCGGCAAGGGGCGCCGTCGTCAATCTGTCTTCGATCGCGGCGAGGCTTGGCGGGGCAGGTCAATATGTCGACTACGCAGCCTCCAAGAACGCGATCAACACCTTCTCTGTCGGCCTGGCGCGTGAAGTGGCAGGGGAAGGCATCCGGGTCAATATAGTCAGCCCGGGCATCATCGACACCGAAATTCATGCCTCCGGCGGGCAGCCGGATCGCGCCGAGAAAATGGGCCGCGTGGTGCCGATGCAGCGCGCCGGCACCGCCGAGGAAGTCGCGGCTGCAATTCTCTGGCTGCTGTCGGACAAGGCGTCCTATACGACAGGCGCCATTCTGGAAGTCGGCGGCGGCCGCTAAAGCAAAGGGGACAGTATCATGGCCTATGACGTCGTTATCATCGGATCGGGACCGGGCGGCTATGTCTGCGCCATCAAGGCGGCGCAGCTCGGGCTGAAGACGGCGGTGGTCGAGAAGAACCCGACCTTCGGCGGCACCTGCCTCAACATCGGCTGCATCCCGTCAAAGGCGCTGCTGCACGCGTCCGAGATGTTCGCCGAGGCCGGCCATTCCTTCGACACGCTCGGTGTCGAAATCGGCGCGCCCAAGCTTAATCTCGGCAAGATGATGGCGCACAAGGATGCGACGGTGGCGGCCAACGTCAATGGCGTCGCCTTCCTGTTCAAGAAGAACAAGATCGACAGCTTCCGCGGCACCGGCAAAGTGGTTGCGGCCGGCAAGGTGTCGGTGACCTCTGAGGACGGCAAGGTCGAGGAGATCGAGGCCAAGAACATCGTCATTGCCACCGGATCGGACGTCGCAGGCATTCCCGGCGTCAAGGTCGATATCGACGAGAAGTTGATCATATCCTCGACCGGCGCCCTGTCGCTGGACAAGGTGCCGGGCCATCTGGTGGTGGTCGGCGGCGGCGTCATCGGGCTGGAGCTCGGCTCGGTATGGGCGCGGCTCGGCGCCAAGGTCACCGTGGTCGAGTTTCTCGACACCATCCTGGGCGGCATGGACGGCGAGGTTTCGAAGCAATTCCAGCGCCTGCTGTCGAAGCAAGGTTTTGAGTTCAGGCTGGGCACCAAGGTGACCGGCGTCGCCAAGGCCAAGAAGGGGGCGACGGTCACCTTCGAGCCGGTCAAAGGCGGGGCGGCCGAGACGATCGAGGCGGACGCCGTGCTGATTGCCACGGGACGACGGGCCTATTCGGACGCTCTCGGGCTAAAGGAGGCAGGCGTCGACGTTGACGAGCGCGGCCGGGTCAAGACCGACGGCCATCTCCGGACCAACGTGCCCGGCATCTACGCCATCGGCGACGTTATCGCCGGCCCGATGCTCGCCCACAAGGCAGAGGACGAGGGCGTGGCGGTGGCCGAGACCATCGCCGGCCAGGCCGGCCATGTGAACTATGAGGTGATCCCGAGCGTCGTCTACACCACGCCGGAGATCGCTTCGGTCGGCAAGACCGAAGAAGAATTGAAGAAGGCCGGCATCGACTACAAGGCGGGAAAATTCCCGTTCAGCGCCAATGGCCGGGCGCGCGCCATGCTGCACACCGACGGCTTCGTGAAGATCCTGGCCGACAAGGCCAGCGACCGTGTGCTCGGCGTCCACATCGTCGGCTTCGGCGCAGGCGAGATGATCCATGAGGCGGCGGTGCTGATGGAATTCGGCGGCTCGTCGGAAGACCTTGCCCGCACCTGCCACGCCCATCCGACGATGTCGGAAGCGGTGAAGGAGGCGGCACTGGCGACGTTCTTCAAGCCGATCCATATTTAGTCAGGGCAATCGCAGACATTCGAGATTCGCATGAGACATCTCATACTTCGTCATCCTAGGGCGGAGCAGGAGCGAAGCGACGTTGCGGAGCCCTGGGATCCATGCCGTTGCTTGGCGGCCGTGTTCCGACCAACCGGAATCGAGTGCCTCTTCGCATCGGCCGGCAACGGGTGATTCTGCACCATCGTATTCCTCGGCGGATGTCACGGCATGGATCCTAGGTGTTTGATCTCAGGCTTTAATGGCGCACCATTGTCGTCCGAATCAAAGGACGCGCTATGGGACAGATTCTACACGGCCGCGCCACGACGACAGAG
>NZ_JAMYSE010000100.1:0-23691 GCF_040321795.1 Mesorhizobium sp. M0244
AATACGCGCCGCCAGCTTCGACGATCCGCCTGCAGGCCTGGACCGACAATGGCGTCGTCATCCTGCAGATCATGGATGAGGGACCAGGCATCCCGGCGGCGGATCTGGAGCGCGTTTTCGACACTTTCTACCGTGTGCGCAAGGGTGACCAGGTGCGTGCTGGCACCGGGCTGGGATTGTCGATTTGCCGCGGCTTCATCGAAGCGATGGGCGGGACGCTCTCGGCGGCAAACAGGACCGACCGCTCGGGCGCGGTTTTCACCATCAGGATGCAGGTGATGCCGGCAGAGCTGCCCAACCTCGGCGAACCCGATGCGGGCGATCAAAATATGGACGATTTGGCATGACGAGCCTGGACGTCAGGATATTGGTGGTCGATGACGAACCGCCGATCCGGAAACTGCTTCGCGTCGGGCTTGGCAGCCAGGGCTATTCGATCAGCGAGGCGCCGAACGCCAGGGCGGCGATCGAACTCATGGAGACGGAAAAGCCGGACCTTGTCCTGCTCGATCTCGGTCTGCCCGGCATGAGCGGCCATGAGCTGCTGCGCAAATGGCGGGATGATGGCCTGGACATTCCCGTGGTTATTCTTTCCAGCCGCACCGACGAGGCCGGCATCGTCTCGGCGCTCGAACTCGGCGCCGACGATTATGTCACCAAGCCATTCGGTATGAACGAGCTTGTGGCACGCATCCGCGTGGCGCTTCGCCACAAATTCCAGCAGCAGGGTGAGAGACCGGTGTTCCGCACCGGCGACCTCTCCGTCGACTTGGTGAAGCGCATCATCAAGGTCGACGACAAGGAGATAAAGCTCTCGCCGAAGGAATATGACATCCTCCGCATCCTAGTGCAGCACGCCGGCAGGGTTCTCACCCACCAATTCCTATTGAGGCAGGTCTGGGGGGATTCCACCGACGTTCAATATCTCAGGGTCTATGTCCGGCAACTCAGGCAAAAGATCGAAAAGACGCCCGACCAGCCGCGCTATATCACGACCGAAACCGGCGTCGGATATCGGCTGCGCGAAGTCGATTGACGTGAGGAGCACCCGGATGCAGCAATGCTTCCTCCAATCCGCTGCGAATCAGGGGCGGCCATGGCATCGCCGGCCAGACGCCCTATATTAAGGACAGGTCGGGTTTTGTGCGGGAATGAACGGATGTTACGGCTTCGTCTTTTGACGTTATCCGGGTCGGCAATGCTGGCAGCGGCGATGCTGTCGGGCGTAAATCCTGCCAGCGCGGCGCAGCGCGTCAGCCCTGCGGACGTATTGATCCAGCAAAACCAGTTGCAGATGCTGGAGAACAGGCTGCAGCGGCAGCAATATCAGCAGCAGCAACAGCAGTACCGCGCCCAGGACCGCCAGATCCCGCCGCCGCAACAGCAGGTGGTGCCGCAGATGAAGCCGACTTGCCAATTGCTGCCGTCGGGGAGCGGCTTTATCAGCACCTGCCGCTGACAACCGGCCTTTCATTTATTTAGCCGACTTATATATTGGGGAAAACCGCTCCGCTTCGGATCTATTGAAAGCGGCTGACTTTGCAACGCTGCCCTTGCCATTTGGGCACCGCCTCGACTGGATTATCGAATGGCAGCCGGCAAGAAGAAGGTCGTACGCAAGGCAAGGAAGGGCGACCGGATTCGCCAGGTCGCGGCAATTCCTTTTCGGCTGAGCGAGTATGGCGACGTCGAGGTGATGCTCGTCACATCGCGAACGACGAGGCGCTTCATTGTGCCGAAGGGCTGGCCGATGAAGGGCAAGAGCGGCCGCAAGGCGGCCACCATCGAAGCACAGGAAGAAGCCGGCGTTCTCGGCAAGACACTGAAACAGCCGGCCGGCACCTATTGCTACTGGAAGCGGCTGGCGAACCGCTTCGTCCGTGTCGACGTCGTCGTCTATTTGCTGGAGGTAACCGAGGAACTCGCCAATTGGCAAGAAGCCAAGAGACGGCAGCGGGCATGGCTGGCGCCGGCCGACGCGGCGTTGCTCATCGACGAGCCGGATCTTTCGACGCTGGTGAGGAACATCAAGATTTCCGAGCCGGGGCATGATTCCAAAAAGTGGAATCGAGTTTTCGGCAAAGATCACGCTCAAACAAAAAGTTAGAGTCCCATCCCGATTCCATCGGGATGGAACAGGCTCTAGTCCGCCGCTGTCGCTTGAACCGACATCTCACTGGCTGCCGTCGTCTTCCTCGGGGAGGGGCCGCACCGGCGTGCCGGTATAGGCCCACAGCCATTCGCGCGGCAGTGGCCCCTTGTTGCGGTCGCTTTCCTGCGACTGTTCCCACGCATGTGCGAGGATGCCGACCGAGCGCGACAGCACGAAAAGGCCGCGCGTTAGTGGCGGCGGGAAGCCGAGCTCGCCGTAGATGACGGCCGTGGCGCCGTCGATATTGAGCGGGATTTTTTTGCCCTTGCGCCGCGCAACCTCGGCCTCGATCGCCTCGGCAATGTCGGCGAAGCGCCCGCTGACGATGCCGCGCGCGGCAAAGTCGCGGGTCAGCTCGATGAGGCGGGGCGCCCGCGGGTCGACCGGATGGAAACGATGGCCGAGCCCGGGCACATAGCCGTTTTCCCCAGCAAGGAAACGATCAACCCGCGCCGACACGACGTCCGCAAGCGGCATGCCGGCGTCCAGTTCGGCGGCGATGTCTCCGTAGAAGGAAAGCGCCTGTTCGCCGGCGCCGCCATGCACGTCGCCAAGCACGTTGATGGCCGACGCCATGGCGCTATTGATGCCGACGCCGCAGGTCATCGCCATGCGGGCAATGGCGATCGACGGCGCCTGTGGCCCATGGTCGACAGCGGCACCCAGCGCGATGCCAAGCAGCGCCGCCTGGTCCTCGCTTGGCAGTTCGCCGCGCAGCATCAGCCAGATCATTGCCGGAAAGCTGACGCGGCCGATCAGATCCTGAATCTCATAGCCGCGCAGCCGGATGACGCCGGGGCGCATCTCGATGATGCCGGTGTGCCACCACTCCTCGCCGCGTGCGCGACCGGTCTTCTTTTCCGTGCCGCTCATGCCTTCGCTCTTTTCTTGGCGCGCGGCGGCAGGCTGGCAAACACCTCGTCCATATGCTCACCCAGCGCCGGCGGCGGCCTGCTCGGCAAAGGTGCCTCGCCATCGACCATGAAGCCGCCGCGCACCACGGTCAGCGGCTTGTCCATGCCGGACACAGCTTGGAAGCGCGCCGTCATGCCGCGCTCGATCACCTGTTGCTCCTGCAATACCTGCGGGATCGTCAGCACCCGGCCGGTTGGCACGCCTGCGCGATTGAACGTCTCCTCCCAGTCGGCGGCCGAGCCGCTTGCCAAGGCGTCCTCGATCAGCGCCTTCAATGCGATGCGGTTCTGCTTGCGTGTTTCGCGCTCGGCAAAGCGGACATCCGACGCCAGCTCCGGCCGACCGATCATCTGACAGAGCATGACGAACTGCTCGTGCTTGTTGGCGGCGATGTTGAGCAGGCCGTCGCCGGTGCGAAAGGCACCCGACGGTGCGGCCGTCATGTTCTCATTGCCCATCGGCTGCGGCTCGACGCCTGCGGTCAGATAGTTCGACACCGGCCAGCCGAGCGCGGAGAGCGTGCATTCGAGCATGGAGACGTCGAGGAACGCGCCCTCACCTGTCGTCTTCTGCTTGACCAGCGCAGCGGCAATGGCGAAGGCTCCGACCAGACCGCCAAGCGTATCGGCGAGGGGATAGCCGACACGCAGCGGCGCCGTCTCCGGCGTGCCGGTGATGCTCATAATGCCGGAAAGCCCCTGGATGATCTGGTCGTAGGCTGGATTGTCGCGCATCGGCCCGGTCTGGCCCAAAGCCCGATATCGCACAATAGACAAGGCTTGGCCGGACCTCTTTCAGCCTGGCATAGCCAAGCCCCAGCCGGTCCATTACGCCGGGGCGGAAATTCTCGACCAGCGCGTCGGCCGAGGCGACCAGATCGAGGAAGCGTTCGCGGTCGGCCTCCTGCTTGAGATCGAGCGCCACCGAGCGTTTGCCAGCATTCTGCGCCAGGAACGACGCGCCCATGCCGGCTCTGTTGAGCTCCGGCGAGGCACCGAGCTGTCGTGCGAGGTCGCCGCCGTGCGGCGTCTCGACCTTGATGACGTCGGCCCCGAGCAACGCCAGCTGATAGGCGCAATAGGGGCCGGCCAGCACATTGGTCAGGTCGAGGATGCGGATGCCGGAAAGCAGGTCTGTCATAACGTCACGAACAGCTCAGGCATCGCCCGGCACATGCTCCGGCCCGCGCATGCGCCTGCGCTCGATGTAAGCATAGATATGTGGCCCGACCAATCCGATGAAGGCCAGCGTCAGCAGCGTCAGCGACAGCGGATGCTTGTAGAACACCGTCCAGTCGCCGTTCGAGATGGTCATCGCGCGGCGGAACTGGGTTTCGGCAAGCGGCTCGAGGATCATGCCGATGATGACCGGCGCGGTCGGGAAATCGAAACGCCGCATCAGGAAGGGGCAGCACCGAGCAGATAGAGGATGACGAGGTCGATCGGCGATTGCGAGATGCCGTAGGTGCCGACCGTGGCGAACACCAGGATGCCGGCATAGAGCTGCGGCGCCGGGATCTTCAGCAACCGCACCCAGAGCCCGATCAGCGGCAGATTGAGGACGACGAGGATGACGTTGGCGATGAACAGGCTGGCGATCAGCCCCCACACCAGGTCGGCCTGTGTCGTCAGCAGCAGCGGCCCGGGATTGATGCCGTAGCTCTGGAATGCCGACAGCATGATCGCGGCCGTCGCCGAGGTCGGCAGGCCGAGCGTCAGCATCGGCACCAGCACGCCGGCCGCGGATGCATTGTTGGCGGCCTCCGGCCCGGCAACGCCCTCGATGGCGCCGACCGTGCCGAACTCCTCCTTGTGTTTTGAGAGTTTCTTCTCGATCGCATAGGACAGGAAGGTCGGGATTTCGGCGCCGCCGGCCGGCATGGCACCGATCGGGAAGCCGATCAGGGCGCCGCGCAGCCATGGCTTCCACGAGCGCGCCCATTCGGCTGCGGTCATGTAGAGCGAGCCCTTCAACGGCACGATATCGTCCTTGCCGGCATAGCGGCGCGAAGCCATGTAAAGCGTCTCGCCAACGGCGAACAGGCCAACGGCGACGACGATGACGTCGACGCCGTCGAGCAATTCGCTCATGCCGAAGGTGAAGCGCGGCTGGCCCGTCTGCAGGTCGACGCCGATCATGCCGATGACGAAGCCGACGAACAGGCTGGTCAGGCCGCGCACCGACGACGAGCCGAGCACCGCCGAAACCGTGATGAAGGCCAGCACCATCAGCGAGAAATACTCGGCCGGGCCGAACGCCAGCGCGAATTTGACGACGATCGGCGCCAGGAAGGCAACGCCGATCGTGCCCAGCGTGCCGGCGACGAAGGAGCCGATCGCCGAGGTCGCCAGGGCCGCACCGCCGCGGCCGGAGCGGGCCATCCTGTTGCCCTCCAGCGCCGTGACGATGGTGGCGCTTTCGCCAGGCGTGTTGAGCAGGATTGACGTCGTCGAGCCGCCATACATGGCGCCGTAGTAGATGCCGGCAAACAGGATGAAGGACGCTTCCGGCGCCACCTGGTAGGTGATCGGCAACAGCAGCGCGATGGTCAATGCCGGCCCGAGGCCGGGCAGCACGCCGATCGCTGTCCCAAGTGTGGTGCCGACCAGGCACCATATCAGGTTGGTCGGCGAGAAGGCGACCGAAAATCCGTGCGCGAGATGGCCAAGCGTTTCCATGGCGTCAGCCCCTCAGCATGGCGATGACAGAATCGACGATCGCATTCAGCTGGTTTTCGATGAAGCCGGCGCCGATATTGACACCGAGCGCCCTGGCAAACCCGAAATAGGCGGCCAGCGCCAAGATCAGGCCGACCAGCACGTCACGCAGCGGATGCCGGCTGCCGAAACCGTGGCAGATGAGAACGAACATGATGACAGATGCCGCGGTGAAGCCGAGCGGCTGGATCAGCACAAGATTGGCGATCAGTCCGACAGCGACGATGCCCGTCGCCTTCCAGTCGGTCGGCGTCTCCTTTTCGTCCTCCGGCTGCCAGCCGCCCCGCAAGGCGGCGATGACGAGCAGCAGCGAAAGGAGCACCATGCCGGCCATGGTGATGTAGGGAAACACAGTCGGGCCAACCTTGGAATAGAGCGGCGACACCGGGATTGCCAGCGTCTGCCAGGCCACCGCACCCGCACAGGCGAGGAGCCCAATGCCGATCAGCAATTCGGGCACTGCAAGGCGCGGCGGCGCCGGCTGGTCGCTGGTGCTCATGATCGTCCTCCCAATATCGGTTCCCTGAGCCGGCCTCCTCGGAGCAGTCTCCCTCGGCCGAGCTCGGCGTAGTTTCACCTCCGGCGGAGCGTGTGTCCATGCGGCTGGCGAAAGTCGGCAAGGGTTGGCGAAGGCCGCCCCTTGCCGAGAGTATCAGGCAAGGCCGAGGTCCTTGAGGATCGTCCCGATGCGGGCCGTGTCTTCGGCGACGAATTTCGCATAGTCGTCACCGGTGAGCAGGATCTGCGTCCAGTTGCGGTTCTTGCATTCGGTGGCCCAGGCGTCGCTCTTGGCCATGGTCTCGATCAGCTTGATCATTGCTGCCTTATCGGCGTCCGAAACGCCGGGCGGTGCGAAGACGCCGCGCCAATTGAACAGCTCGACGTCGATGCCGGCTTCCTTCATCGTCGGAGCATCGATGCCCTCCTGGCGTTTGTCCGCGGATATGGCCAGCAGCCGCAGCGCGCCCGCCTTGACCTGTTCGGCGAACTCGCCATAGCCGGAGATGCCGGCCGCGACCTGGTTGCCGAGCAGCGCCGACAGCGCCTCGCCGCCGCCGGCGAACGGCACATAGGAGAGATTGGTGGCCGGAACACCGACGGTCTTGGCGATGAGGCCGAACAATATGTGGTCCGAGCCGCCGGCCGAACCGCCAGCGACCGGAACCTGCGTCGGGTCGGCCTTGAGGGCAGCAACGAAGTCGGCCGCAGTCTTGAAGGGCGAGGCGGCCGGCACCACCAGCGCCTCGAACTCGCCGGTGAGGCGGGCGATCGGCGTGACCTCGGTAAGGTTGTTGGCCGCCTTGTTGGCGATAATGGCGCCGACCATGACCATACCGGCCACCATCAGCGCATTGCCCTTGCCCTTCCACTGGTTGACGAACTGTGGCAGGCCGACAGTGCCTCCGGCGCCGCCGACATTGGTGATCTGTGAGCCGGAGATCAGTTTTTCGCTGCGCAGCACCTGGTCCATGGCGCGCGCCGTCTGGTCCCAGCCGCCGCCCGGCGCCGCCGGCACGAAAATCTGCAGCTGCTGCGCGTCCTGCGCGAAAGCGGGGATAAAATGCTACGTCACGAGACCGGCAGCACCTGCCGCCGCGGTGCTCATCAAGAATCTGCGTCTGTTCAGCATGGGATTCCTCCAAATCGCGACACTTCCTCCGGTGCCTGCCAGAAACGTAGCCTGAATTCAGACCCGCTCGATAAAATTCATGCAGAGTTTGCGTCATCCTGTCAAAGACAGAACACTCCGCATACGGCACAATCGGCCTGTACGATCCTCAGCCTGGCGAACTCGACGACGACGTGGCAGGCAGCGCCCAGATAGCACCCGTCAGGGCTGCCGCTCCAGCAGGATGGTCGGCTCCTCGTGATAGAGGGTTCGCAGCACTTCGCTATAGCCGCATTTCGCCGCGACGTTCAGCGAGGCGGTGTTTTCCGGATCGATGATGCAGACGGTTTTTGCGACTCCGAACGTCTCGTCGCCCCAGGCAGGTACCCGTGCGACGACTTCGCTGGCCAACCCTTGACCATGTGCGCCCGAAACCAGAGCCCAGCCGGCTTCCGGAATGCCCTCGATCGACGGCGTCATGTCGCGTTTGAGATCGTGAAAGCCCGCCTCGCCGATGAAGCGGCCGGTCGCCTTTTCCTCGATCGCCCAGAAGCCGTAGCCCAGAAGTGACCATAGGCCGGCATGGCGCAGGAAGCGCATCCAGCTTTCCTCCCGCGTGCGCGGCTTGCCGCCGATAAAGCGGGTGACGACTGGATCTGCCCACATTGCGACATAGGCGTCGAAATCGTCCAGCCGGTGCGGCCGCAAGATGGCGCGCGAGGTCTCAATCACTGGGGCGACAATTGTCTGCGGACTGGCCATGGTCATGCCTCGGTTGTGTTGCCGGTGCTATGTATGTCGCCCAGATAGGAACAACGACATGCATGAGACGGAACCGTCGTCGCCGAACAAGAGCCAAGGCTGTGTAGATCATCTTCCAGGCTGATGTGAATCCTGTCAGGCGGTGTTAGTTTTTCACCGGTATCTGATTCAACGCATTCGGTTTCAGCGCTGCCGTCCGACAGAGGGAAAACAGCATGGACACCACTGACCTTGTGCTTGCCATCTTCCACCATCTGCTGGTGTTTTCGCTGGCAGGCATCATCGGCGCCGAATTCGTCCTGATCCGCAGCGACTTGTCCGCCGCGACGCTCAAGCGGCTTGTCGGCATCGACCGCCACTACGGCATCATCGCCATGCTGATCATCGTCATCGGCATCGGCCGCGTCATCTATGGTCTCAAGGGCTGGGAATTCTACGTCTACAACTGGGTGTTCTGGGCAAAGATGGCCGCTTTCGCAATTGTCGGTCTGTTGTCGATCATCCCCACCATTCGTTTCCTATCCTGGAACAGGCAGGCGAGCGCCAGTCCCGGCTTCCAGGTGCCTGCGGCGGAGCTAGCGTCCGTTCGCACCTATGTCCGCACCGAGGCCTTGATCTTCCTGTTGATCCCGGTGTTCGCGGCAGCGATGGCGCGCGGCTACGGCTATTAGAAATAGGTCGGAGGAAGGGCATCGCGCGGCCCAACCTTTCCACTCATTTGCGCGGACAAACGTGCAGTTTGCCGTTTGAGGCCAATTGCAATTTGTTGGATTGCGCTAGTTATTGCTCCATCTACAGTCGGCTTTTTGAGAGGAACTCCGCGCCGCGGTTGGTAATTCATATCCTGGGAGGAAACACGATGCGAAAATTCGTCGCCGCGCTGGCTGCCGCCGCGGCCATCATGCTTTACCCGTTGGCCGCGGGCGCGCAGACCTACCCCGAACGCACCATCACCATTGTCGTGCCATTTTCGGCCGGCGGCCCGACCGACACCGTCACGCGTCTCGTCGCGGAAGCCATGTCGAAGGACCTCGGCCAGCAGGTCATCATCGAGAATGTCGGCGGCGCCGGCGGCACGCTGGGCGCGGGCCGCGTCGCGAATGCCGAGCCTGACGGCTATACGCTGCTCCTGCATCACATCGGCATGGCGACCAGTGCGACGTTATATAGGAATCTCGCCTACGACACGCTGAACGCGTTCGAATATGTCGGCCTCGTCACCGAGGTGCCGATGACCATCGTCGGCCGCAAAGATCTCGAGCCGACCGATCTGAAGGGGCTGGTCGACTACGCCAAGGCAAACAAGGATACCGTCACCGTCGCCAATGCCGGGATAGGTGCGGCCTCGCATCTGTGCGGCATGCTGTTTATGAGCGCCATCGGCACGCCGCTGGTTACCGTGCCCTACAAGGGCACCGGCCCGGCCATGACCGATCTTCTCGGCGGTCAGGTCGACATCATGTGCGATCAGACGACCAACACCACCAAGCAAATCCAGGGCGGCACGATCAAGGGCTATGCCGTCACCTCGCCGGACCGCCTCGATGTGCTGCCGGACGTGCCGACGACGACGGAAGCTGGCCTTCCCCACGTGCAGGTCGGCATCTGGCACGGCATCTATGCCCCCAAGGGCACGCCGGCCGAGATCACCGAACGCCTGTCGAAATCGCTTCAGGTCGCGTTGAAGGACCAGAACGTCGTCGCCCGCTTTGCCGAACTTGGCACCAAGCCGTCGTCCGATGCCGACGCGACGCCGGCGGCGCTCAAGGCCAAGCTGGAAAGCGAGATCGCGCGCTGGAAGCCGATCATCGAAGCGGCCGGCCAGTACGCCGACTAAAGCTTGAACGGGGCGCCACCAGCGCCCCGTTTTCGCTAGGGTCCCGCTTTCGATTTGGCCTTTCGATTCGGCATCGGCACGCCCGCGGCGCGGGCCGGGAGAACGTCATGAAACCTGTCGCAATCGACAGAACCAACGGCATATGCGCCGCGCTGTTCATCTTTCTCGGCGCATGTTTCGCGCTGCAATCGCTCGGCCTCGAAATCGGCACCGCCTTTCGCATGGGACCGGGCTATTTCCCGCTGGTGCTGGCGATCGTGCTGATCCTGCTTGGCGCCATCATCCTCGTCCAAGCGGTGCGCTTCGAGGGCGAACCGATCGGCCACATCGCGTGGCGCGGCATGCTGTTCATCCTGCCTGCTCCGATATTCTTCGGCCTGACGGTGCGCGGCCTGGGCTTTATCCCCTCGATCTTCCTGACGGCGCTGATCGCATCGTTTGCCAGCGGCCGCATGAAGCCGCTGACCGCGCTCGTGCTGTCGGCCTGCCTGACGCTGTTCGCATTCGTCGTCTTCAGCTACGCACTCGGCCTGCCGTTCCGGCGCTTCGGCCCGTGGCTGCCCCTATCGTTGTGAGGAGATGAATGGAACTCCTCAACAATCTCGCACTCGGTTTTTCGACCGCCACATCATTGGCAAACCTCGGATTCTGCCTGATCGGCGTCCTTCTCGGCACGCTGATTGGCGTCCTGCCCGGCATCGGCGCCACCGCAACCATCGCCATGCTGTTGCCGATCACCTTCCAGATCGGCGACCCGGTTTCCTCCCTCATCATGCTCGCCGGCATCTATTACGGCGCGCAGTATGGCGGCTCGACCACCGCCATTCTCATCAACATGCCCGGCGAATCCTCGTCAGCCGTCACCGCCATCGATGGCTACCAGATGGCCAGGAACGGCCGCGCCGGAGCAGCACTGGCGACCGCGGCGATAGGCTCGTTCTTTGCCGGCACGGTGTCGACCTTCCTCGTCGCCATCTTTGCCCCGCCGCTGACGGCGATAGCGCTGAAGTTCGGCGCGGCCGAGTATTTTTCGCTGATGATCGTCGGCCTGGTCTCGTCCGTCGCGCTCGCCCACGGCTCGATTGTCAAGGCGCTGGCGATGGTCGTGCTCGGCCTGCTGCTTGGCCTTGTCGGCACCGACATCTACACCGGCACGCCCCGTTTCACGCTTGGCATCCGCGAATATGCCGACGGACTGAATTTCGTCGCAGTGGCGGTCGGCGTCTTCGGCGTCGCCGAAATACTGCGCAACCTCGAAAATGAGCACGAACGTTCCGTGCTTATCCGAAAGATCTCCGGCCTTATGCCGACCCGCGAGGATTTTCGGCGCATGGCGGCTCCCATCGTGCGCGGCACGATCATCGGTTCGGCGCTCGGCATCCTGCCAGGAGGCGGCGCGATCCTGGCAGCCTTTGCCTCCTACACCGTCGAAAAACGTGTCTCGAAAAATCCGGGGGAATTCGGCAAGGGCGCCATCGAGGGCGTCGCCGGACCGGAATCGGCCAACAATGCCGGCGCACAAACCTCCTTCATCCCGATGCTGACGCTCGGCATTCCGGCCAACCCGGTCATGGCGCTGATGATTGGCGCGATGATCATCCAGGGCATCGTGCCCGGCCCCAATGTCGCGATCGAACAGCCTGCGCTGTTTTGGGGTATCATCACCTCGATGTGGATCGGCAATCTGATGCTGATCGTCTTGAACCTGCCGCTGATCGGGCTTTGGGTGAAACTGCTTACGATCCCCTATTACGTGCTCTTCCCGATCATCATGGCGTTCTGCTCGATCGGCGTTTACAGCGTCAACACCAACGTCTACGACCTCTATGCCGTCGCCTTCTTCGGCTTGCTTGGCTACCTCCTGGTCAAGCTGCGCTGCGAACCTGCGCCGCTGCTGCTCGGCTTCGTGCTCGGCCCGTTGCTTGAGGAAAACCTGCGCCGCGCCATGATCCTCTCGCGCGGCGACCCGAGCACCTTCGTGACGAGACCGATCAGCGCCAGCCTGCTCCTCATCGCGCTCGCTGTGCTCGTCATCGTCTTTCTCCCCGCGGTCAAGAAGAAGCGCGAAGAGGTGTTCGTCGAGGAGAGTTCCTGAACATGGATGCCGCTCCGTAGCAGGACGTTCAAATCTGCTAGCTGGCACCGATTGCCGCTGCTCGGTCCTGAGCCGCTTCTACCGGCTCGAGCGGCGCGATCTCGACCAGCGGCGCCGGCACGCTGGTCGTCTTTTCCTTGGCCTTGCAGATATCGGCGATGACGCAGACCGGGCAATCCGGCTTGCGCGCCTTGCAGACATAGCGGCCATGCAGGATCAGCCAATGATGGGCATGCCGCATATATTCGTCCGGAATGATCTTCAGGAACCCTTGCTCGACCTGTTCCGGTGTCTTACCCGGCGCCAGGCCGAGCCTGTTGCCGATGCGGAAGATGTGCGTGTCGACCGCCATCGTATGCTGGCCGAAGGCGACGTTGAGCACGACGTTGGCGGTCTTGCGGCCGACACCCGGCAGTTCGACCAGTTGATCGCGATCCTCGGGCACCTCGCCGCCATGGTCGCGGATCAGCGCGTCGGATAGCGCGATGACGTTCTTGGCCTTGTTGCGCCAGAGCCCGATGGTGCGGATATGGTCGCCGAGCCTGGCCTCGCCCAGCGCCAGCATTTTCTGCGGCGTGTCGGCAATTTTGAACAGCGCCCGCGTCGCCTTGTTGACGCCGGCGTCCGTCGCCTGCGCCGAAAGCACCACAGCCACCAGCAGCGTGAAGGCGTTGATATATTCGAGTTCGCCTCTCGGTTTCGGCCGCTGAACGGAAAAGCGCCGGAAAATCTCATGCACTTCGGCCGGGCTGTAAAGCGCCCGCGATCTCGCCGGCCGCGGACGCGGCTTGGCGTTCGAGCCGTCGCGGCGGCCGGGCAAGAGGTCTTTTTTGAGCGCGGAAGAGTTTTTGGGCTTGGGGCTCGTCATCGCCTTCCTATAATATCCCCTAATGAGCGATACAAACGCCTCATTTCAGGCCGACGAGCCATTCTTCCAGGCGCTGCTGACACCGCACCGGTCGCTGGGCAAGACCGGCTTTGCCATCCTGATGGGCGCGCTGCTGTTCGGCTGGCTGGTGACCGGAGCGTTTTTTCTGTCGCGTGGCGCCTGGCCGGTGTTCGGCTTCTTCGGCCTCGACGTTATTGCCGTCTACATCGCTTTCCGCGCCAATTATAGTGCCGCCCGGGCTCGCGAGGAGGTGTCGGTGTCGCGCACCAGCCTCGATATCCGCAAGACTGCCCCGTCAGGCAAATCGGAAGCACATCGCTTCAATCCGTTCTGGGCGCGCTTTTCGATCGCCCGCCACGCCGAGATCGGCATCACCGGGATGGCGGTCGAGGCGCAAGGAAAAACCGTCTCGATCGGCGGCTTCCTCAATCCCGACGACCGCGAGAGTTTTGCCACCGCATTTTCGCGCGCTCTGGCGACCGCCAAGGCGCGCTGACGATCAAAACCGAAATCTCAACAGCCTGCCGACCCTCCGAAGAGCCGGAATGTGGCTCCAGAGGCGAAAGATCAGTCCGGCGAACCAGCTCACACGGGCGGCATGTTCGGGTTTGTAGGCCATGGTTTCCTCGACAAACCGCAGACCGGGCACTGACCGTTCCAAGTCGCGCGGATCGTTGATCGCCCAGTGGAGTTCGGCTCCGGTGGCGCGGAACGACGGGTTGAGGCGCACGAGCTTCAGACCCAGGTCGCTGTAGGCATCGCAGATAAGTTCGCCGCTGGCCAGATGCGACACAAGCCGTGAGACCAGCCTTGGGCCCTCGTCAGCGGCAAGATAGGGCGTCAAGCCCTCCGCCACGACCATCGCCGGGCGATCGCCAGGCACGTCGTCCAGCCAGCCAGGCTCGGTGACTGACGATCCGATCAGGTGATAATGCTCGCGCGTCGGGTAGAGCTTGCGCCTGAGCTCGATGACTTCGGCATAGTCGACGTCGAACCAGTCGACGCCGGCTGGCGGGTCGATACGGAATATTCGCGTGTCGAGCCCGCAGCCGAGATGCAGGACAATGGCGTTCGGGTTGTTCGCCAGAAAAGCCGAAACCCAGTCGTCCAGCGTCTTGGCCCGGATCGCCAGACCCACGCCGAGATTGTCATCGACCTTGAGCCGCGAGAAGTCGTAGTCGATGCGGCGAACCGCCTCGTCCGCGAAACGGTCTTTCAGCAGCGAGTTGGGAAGCCGGCTTTCCAGCGCCTTGCCATAGACGGTGATCAGCAGCGTTTCTTTTTCCTTGGTCAGATGCACCTTCTCGCCGGCCATGAATTGTCCTTCCCATTCAAAGCCGACTCTATCTGGGTACATGCCGCGGGAAGGCAAGTTTCGGGTGGTGATCGGAGCCGCGAAGCGCGATATTCGCACTCAAGGAGATAGACCGATGAACGCCCAAATGCCTCTCAAAACGACAGCAATCCTTCAGAAAGACATTACGCCCGAAGGCGGCGACTATGAAATCGTCCGTCGCGCCATCGAGAAGATCAGCCTCGACTATCGCGACCAGCCTTCGCTGGAAGTGCTGGCCGAGGAGGTCGGCGAGACTCCGACCGGGCTGCAGAAGCTGTTCACCCGCTGGGCCGGCCTGTCGCCCAAGGCTTTTCTGCAGGCCGTTACCCTCGATCATGCGCGCAAGCTGCTCGATTCCGGCATGCCGCTGCTTGAAACCTCGTTCGAGCTCGGCATGTCCGGCCCAGGCCGGCTGCACGATCTGTTCGTCACCCACGAAGCGATGTCGCCGGGCGATTACAAGACGCGCGGCGCCGGGCTCACTATCCGCTACGGCTATCATATCTCGCCTTTCGGCGTCGCGCTGATCATGGTGACGGACCGCGGCCTTGCCGGCCTTGCCTTCAACGACCCCGGCGGCGAGCGCGCGGCCTTTGCCGATATGTCGAGCCGCTGGCCGAATGCGACCTATGTCGAGGACATGGCGGCAACGGCGCCCTACGCCGCGCGCATCTTCGATCCGGCGCTGTGGCGCGCCGACCAGCCGCTGCGCGTCGTCATGATCGGCACCGACTTCCAGGTCCGCGTCTGGGAGGCCTTGCTGCGCATTCCGATGGGCAAGGCCTGCACCTATTCCTCGATCGCCGCGCGCATCGGCGCACCGAGCGCCAGCCGGGCTGTGGGTGCCGCGGTCGGTGCCAATCCGATGTCCTTCGTCGTGCCGTGCCACCGGGCTCTCGGCAAGTCCGGCGCGCTCACCGGCTACCATTGGGGCCTGACCCGCAAACGCGCCATCCTCGGCTGGGAGGCGGGACAGGTCGCTCCTTGAATAGCCGCCGGATGGAACGATAGAGCGGCGCAAGAACCGCTGGGTTGGCAAGCACCGATCTTACAGGGTAGCTTCCCGCGCAATTAGCGATATGCATCTATTCCGATTTTCGGGTCGATGCGCTAGCGGGAGGCACTTCTTGATCGTCGTCATCGGCTCCATCAATCTCGACCTCATCGCTAGTGTCGACCGCTTGCCCGGTCCCGGCGAGACGGTGCGCGGCTCCGGTTTCGCCACTGCCCCCGGCGGCAAGGGTGCCAACCAGGCGCTGGCCGCCGCCCGCGCCGGCGCCAAGGTGCGCATGGTCGGCGCGGTCGGCAAGGACAGCTTCGCCGGCGAGGCTCTGGCGCTGCTGCGCGACGGCAAAATCGACCTGTCCGGCGTCGGCGAGACCTTTGCCTCGACCGGTACCGCACTGATCATGGTCGGCGCCGACGGCGAGAACGTGATCGCCGTCGTGGCGGGCGCCAATGATTCGGTCGTGCCGGGTGACCTTTCCAAGGCTTTCCTGAAAAACGGCGATGTCGTGCTGCTGCAGTTGGAAGTCCCGCTGCTAACGGTCGAGACAGCGCTTGACGCGGCAAGGACGGCCGGAGCGGTCACCGTGCTCAACACCGCCCCTTTTCACGGCGACGCGGCCGGCTTCCTCGGCAAGGCCGACTATCTCGTCGCCAACGAAACCGAGTTCGATCTCTATGGCGAGGCGCTGTCGTTGAGTGGCCGCGACCGCCCGGCACGGATGCGCGACTACGCCGCGAGAACCGGCCGAACCATCGTCGTCACGCTTGGCCCAGACGGCGTTCTGGCGGCGACGCCGGACGATCTTCTGATGGTTCCGGCGCTGAAGATCACGCCGCTCGACACGGTCGGCGCCGGCGACACGTTCTCCGGCTATTTTGCTGCTGGACTGGCAGCCGGCCTGCCGCTCGACCAAGCGCTTGCCCGCGCTGCCGCCGCCGGTTCGCTCGCCTGCCTGAAAGCCGGTGCCCAGCCGGCCATCCCGCTGGCCAGGGATGTCGATGCCGCCCTGCAGAACGCCGCAGGCTGAATCGGGACGACGGCCATGCGCCCGACCACCAAGCATGCTGTGCCGCCCGCCGGCGATATCTGCCGCCTGTCCGCCGTGGAGCTGCCGACAGGATCAGGCGCCGACAGCTTTCGGTGCGCGAAGTGATCGCGGCATTCCTCAACCGGATCGGGGCGGTGAACCCGCTGGTCAACGCCATCGTTTCATTGCGTGAGCGTGCCGACATCCTGCGCGAGGCCGACGAGGCAGACGCTCATTTGGCGCATGATGGCCATGCCGGGTCCCTGTTCGGCCTGCCGATCGCCATCAAGGATCTCGCTCTGACCAGGGGCATTGCCACCACTTTCGGCTCGCCGATCTTCGCTGGCTTTATCCCGGCTGAGGATGATTTCTTCGTTGAGCGTCTTCGCCAGGCCGGCGCCATCATCATCGGCAAGACCAACGTTCCCGAATTCGGGCTTGGCTCCAACACCTACAATACCGTGTTCGGACAGACGCTCAACGCATTCGACCCGGCGCTGACCGCCGGCGGCTCGAGCGGCGGCGCCGCCGTGGCGCTCGCCCTCGACATGGTTCCCATCGCCGATGGCAGCGATCTGGGTGGCTCGCTGCGCAACCCGGCCGCCTACAACAACGTCTATGGCTTCCGCCCGTCGCAGGGGCTGGTACCGAATGGTCCGAGCCTGGATGTGTTTCATGCCCAGATGGGGGTGAAAGGCCCGATGGGGCGAAGCGTGCGCGACATGGCGCTGCTGCTCGACGTGCAGGCCGGCTATCACCCTCGATCGCCGCTATCCCACAACGACAAACCGGGTTCATTCCTTCAAGCAATGGAACTGCCATCCGCCGGTGGCCACGTCGCCTGGCTGGGCGATCTCGACGGCCATTTGCCGGTCGAACCGGGAATTCTCGAGCTTTGCGAGACCGCTCTCGGCCGGCTCGCCGGTGTATCGTTCCTGATCGAGCCTCTGGTGTCGGATTTCGACTTCGAGGCGTTATGGCAAGCCTTCGTGATACTGCGCCAGGCAAACAATGGCTGCGCGCTCAGGATCCACTATGACGATCCGAACAAACGCAATCTCCTGAAACCGGAAACCGTCTGGGAAGTGGAAAGCGCGCTTCGCCTCACCGCCGCTCAGGTCCATGCAGCCTCGGTCGTCCGTTCATCCTGGTACCTAACATTGCTGTCGCTGTTCGATCGTTTCGACCTGGTTGCGTTGCCGAGCGCGCAAGTCTTTCCCTTCGCTGTCGACATCCCCTGGCCACGTGAAGTCGCCGGCCGGACCATGGACAGCTATCACCGCTGGATGCAGGTTTCAGTGCTTGCCACGATGGCCGGCTGCCCGGCGGTCAACGTGCCGGCCGGCTTCGACGCCAAGGGCAGGCCGATGGGCATGCAATTGATCGGGCCGCCGCGCGACGACCTCTCGGTGCTGAGGGCGGCTGCCGCCTATGAGGCGACGCTGCCGTGGCAGGCCGGCGCCTGCTGAAGTCAGTTCCGCATTGTCGGCGCCTCACCGACTTGCGCCCAACCCGTCGCCATGCATTGATCGCGACGCCGCGCCGCACGAGCGGCATTCTGCGGAGGGAAAAATGTCGCTGGAACTTTATGCCACCTATGTCGTCGCCTGCATCGTCATCATCCTTGTGCCGGGGCCGACGGTCACGCTGATCATCGCCAACAGCATCCGCCACGGCTCGCGCGCCGGTCTCGCCAATGTCACCGGCACGCAGGCCGGGCTGGCCATCATGATCGCCATCGTCGGCATCGGATTGACTTCGCTGATCGCGGGCATGGGCCACTGGTTCGAGTGGGTCCGGCTGATCGGCGCCGCCTACCTGATCTGGATGGGCGTGCAGATGTTCCGCTCGAAAGGCAAGCTGAACGCCGACGGAACGGCGAAAAAACCGCGCGGCGGCTTTTTCCTGCAAGGCCTGCTGGTGGCGGTCAGCAATCCGAAGACGCTGGTGTTCTTCGGCGCTTTCTTTCCGCAGTTTATTTCTCCCGAAGGCAACTACGCGCTGCAGATCGTGGTCATGGGTCTTACCGCGATGATCTTCGCCGCCGTGTCGGATTCAACATACGCGCTGGCCGCCGGCCGCGCCGGACGCCTGCTGTCGGCCGGCCGCGTCAAGCTGCTGTCGAGGATCAGCGGCAGCTTCCTGGTCGGCGGCGGCCTGTGGCTGGCGTTTTCCAAGGCGAAGTAACAGCCGCGAACCCGGCGTCACGAACAGTAACATCACGCGGAACAAAAGACTGATTGAAAGTCAGCGTTCGTGCAACCACATAAATCTGCACTGAGGGATTTATGTCTATGCCGTGGACTTATGCGGATTTGAAAAGGAACGCGTTTGGCGTGATTCTGCTCATCACTTTGTTCGCGGTGATGGTTCCGTCGGCTCTGAACAAATGGGCGAATGACGCAAGCCCGATCCGGTCGGTTGACCCGGTCGGGGCGGAATATCCAATATCTGCTGTTCCTTGAGAACGGTTCGACGGTCCTGGTTTACGACGACCTCCCGCATCTGATCGGCTCGCGCGTCGGCATCGAGCGCGTCACGCGCGACAACGGCGCCATCTTTTACCGGTTTGCAAATTGAACGGCCATCCGATCACCGAAGCCGTTTTCTAAGGCGAAGCGAGCGTCAGATCTTTCTTTGTGGAATCGTTCTTGAACAAGGCCCATACTCCACTCAAATATAGGGGATGGGGCCGACAAATCTTTCTCTTAGGAACCGCTTTCTTCTGCTGCAAGAAGAGTTTCGCGATAGAGTTGTCGGCATCACTTTCTTTTGTGCATTCGCGCTTGCGATCGTCGTGCCGATTGTAACAAGGCAGAATAGCCCGATTGTCGGCACGCAACGCGTAGGAGGCATCGTCGAATACGTTACGACGATGCCGCTAAATCCGAAAGTTTCCGTCGGCCAAGGATTTCATTATAGATATGAAGTCCGTCTCGATGACAGCAACGCAGTGATATTAGTCGATGGTGAGGTGGAAACGCCCCACATGATCGGATCGGAAGTCTCGGTCGAAGAACAACATCGCCAGAACGGCACCTCCACCTACCGCCTGCTCAACGACTGAGCGGCCCTTAAAGCCGCCCCAACCTTTCCAGCAGCAGCGCGAAAAACGCATCGTGGTCGATGTCGCGCATCACCATGGCGTTCTTCGGCCGCTTGGTCACCCCCCACCAGTCGATCACCGTCATGCCCATGGTGAGCTCCGAGGCCATTTCCACGCTGACATTGCAATTGCGGCCCTTGAACAGCTTCGGCTTCAACAGATAGGCGATCACGCAAGGATCGTGCAGCGGGCCGCCATCGGTGCCGTATTTCTCCTCGTCGAAGCGTTCGAAGAATTCCAGCATATCCGCCGTCGCCGTGCCGACCCTGGTGCCGAGCTTGCGGAAAGCCTTCGTGCGCTTGGCGGTGGTCAGCGCCTTATGGGTGACGTCGAGCGGCATCATGATGATCGGAATGCCCGATTTGAACACGACATCGGCGGCGTGCGGGTCGACATAGATGTTGAATTCGGCGGTCGGCGTGACATTGCCGCCCTCGAAGAAGCCGCCGCCCATCAGCACGATCTCCTTGATGCGCGGCGCGATCTTGGGCTCGCGGATCAGCGCCAGCGCAACATTGGTGAGCGGCCCGAGCGCGCAAAGCGTGATCGTTCCGCTCTCCTCGTTCATCAGCGTCTCGACGATGAAATCGACCGCATACTCGTCCTGCAGCTTCATCTTTGGTTCGGGCAGTTGCGGTCCGTTGAGGCCGGTCTTGCCATGCACTTCCTCAGCGGTGACGAGTTCGCGCGCCAGCGGCCGGATGGCGCCGGCATAGACCTTGACGTCCGGCCGACCGGCCAACTCGCAGATCTTGCGGGCGTTTTTTTCGGTAAGTTTCAGCGGCACGTTGCCGGCCACCGCGGTGATGCCGACGATCTCCAGCTCGGCGCTGCCGAGCGCCAGCAATATGGCGACGGCATCGTCCTGGCCGGGGTCCGTGTCGATGATGATCCTGCGGGATTGGGGCATTTCAATTCCTTGTTTTGGCAAGTCTTTTTGGGCGGGATGTGTGACGGCTTGAAGTCTGCCGGGCGGCGGACCATATCAAGACCATCGGGAAAAATGCCATCCGGGTTTTTCCACTTTATGTCGCTCTTGAGAGGACACTGTAACATGAGCCGAATGACGCCTTTTTCCAGCCCGCTTCTCCTCGGTTTCGATTCTATGGAAAAGACGCTGGAGCGCTTGGCTAAGTCAGGTGACAGCTATCCTCCCTACAACATCGAGCGCCTCAGCGGTGCCGACGGCAAGACCGAAAGGCTGCGTATCACGCTCGCCGTCGCCGGTTTCGCGGAAAGCGATCTCGATGTCTCCACGGAGGAGAACCAGTTGGTCGTGCGAGGCCGTCAGAACGACGACACCGAGCGCGAATTCCTCCACCGTGGCATCGCCGCGCGCCAGTTCCAGCGCTGTTTCGTGCTGGCCGACGGTATGCGGGTGATTGCGGCGGAATTGAAGAACGGCCTTTTGTCGATCGATCTCGATCGGCCGGAGTCCGAACGGCTGGTACGAAAAATAAACATATCGGTGAAAGACTGATTTTTGCCGATAGCTCTCATGCGGGATGGCCTTGAGCGGCGTCTCGCGGCAAGGAGGCTTGAAATGACCAGAACTGACGAAAATATCATCATGACCAGCGGCGAATTCGCCCATCTCGGCGAAGGTTCGGTCGCCTATCTCAGGAAAGTGTCGAGCGACGATCTGCGCGGGCGTTTCCCAGGCCTCGGCGAAATCGCGCCGGGCATGGAACTGTGGGCGCTGTTTGCCGCCAATGGCCAGCCGATCCTGCTTTCGGACGCTCGTGACCGGGCGCTGGCCGGCGCCATGGAAAACGACCTCGTCACCGTCGCCATTCATTAGGCGTTGAAGAGACGGGCGGTCTTCCGGCTGAAATGGATAGGGCCGCTCACGGCGGCCCCTGAAGGATTTCAGCCAGCGGTATCTTCAATCCCAATGCATCTAGGCGGCGTGCGAGGCCTGCGTGTCCGACAGCAGCGCGTGGATGGCCACGGCGTCGCGCGTGCCCCTGATCTTGGCAACCGTGTCGGCATCGCGCAGCACCCGCGCGATGCGCGACAGCGCCTTGAGGTGGTCGGCGCCGGCACCTTCGGGGGCCAGAAGCAGAAACACCAGGTCGACCGGCTGGTCATCGAGGGCCTCGAAATCGACCGGTGTCTCCAGCCGGGCAAAAACGCCGGCGATCCGCTTCACCCCGGCCAGTTTGCCATGCGGAATGGCGATGCCGTTGCCGACGCCGGTTGAACCCAGCCGCTCGCGCTGCAGGATGGTATCGAACACCTCCCGCTCCGGAATGCCGGAAATCGCCGCCGCCCTCTCAGACAGCAATTGCAGCAGCTGCTTTTTGGAGTTCGCCTTCAACGCCGGCATGATTGCCGGAACGTTGACGAGATCGCTCAGATCCATGCTTGAAATCCCTTGTTCGCCTGCCGTCGCCAGTCCTCACGCTCGCGTGCGGCTGGTTTTTACCCCTGCGCGACCTTGGCCGTAGACGGGTCGATCCAGCCGATATTCCCGTCCGGCCGGCGATAGACGATGTTGAGATGGTCGTTTCCGGCATTGCGGAAGACGAGGACCGGGCTGTCCTTGGTGTCGAGCTCGATCACGGCTGACGCTACCGACATGGTCCGCAGCGTCATGGTCGATTCGGCGACGATGGCCGGCGCGAAATTCTCCGGTATGTCTTCATCATCGTCGGCAAGCGGCGCCATCACCGTATAGGCGACGTCGGTGGGTTCGCCGTTGGCATTGCCTGAATTGTGCGACTTCAGCCGGCGCTTGTAGCGCCTGAGGCGGGTTTCCAGACGATCCGCCGCGGCATCGAAGGCAAGCGTCGGATCCTGGGCATCGCCGGTCGCCTGCAGCGAAGTGCCGGAATCCAGCCGGATCATGCAATCGGCCGTGTAGCGCGACCCCGATTTGACGACTACGATTTGCCCTGAAAAGCCCCGATCGAAATATTTCCCGATCACTTCCCCGACACGGTCGGTGATGCGCGTACGGAACGCATCGCCGATGTCCATGTGTTTTCCCGATATGCGCAGTGTCATCTGAAAACTGACCTTCCTTGCTCAGGCTTCAAACTGTCCCGAGTTTATACTCGTGGTCCGTGCGCACAAGCTTTTGCGGCGTCACTTGCGCCGATTTTAAATCCGAACTTTCCGGTTGATCACAAGCCGCCTTCTTGGCCGTCCCGTGGCCTACGTCGTGACGGACCATCTCTCGTGCGGGCATCAGCGAACTCAAATCCACTCGCCAGCCCGTCTCATGCGGGCGGGCTTCTAGCCACTTCGTTGCCGCTTGTCAATGAAAGGCGAAAGCTGTGGAAATTCCGCCGAAACTCAACGACCGGCGCTGGCCAAAGCGCGTTTTTCGCGCCGCCGTTGCACCGAAGAGGGTATGTTCATGCCTTCCCGGTATTTGGCAACCGTGCGCCTGGCGATGTCGACGCCGCTTTCCCGCAGCATGTCCACGATGGCATCGTCGGAAAGCACATCGACGGCTTTCTCCTCGTCGATCAGCTGCTTTATGCGATCGCGCACCGCTTCCGACGAATGCGCATCGCCGCCACCTGACGAAGCGATCGAGGCCGTGAAGAAATAGCGCAGCTCAAACACGCCGCGCGGCGTCAGCATGTATTTGTTTGCCGTGACCCGGCTGACCGTTGATTCGTGCATGCCGATGGCGTCCGCCACCGTGCGCAGGTTGAGCGGCTTTAGGTGCCGCACGCCGTGGACGAGAAAAGCGTCCTGCTGGCGCACGATCTCAGAGGCCACCTTGAGGATGGTCTTCGCCCGCTGGTCGAGACTGCGCGTCAGCCAGTTGGCGTTCTGCAGGCATTCGGCGAGGAAATCCTTTTCCGCCTGGTTTTTCGCATGTGGCGTGACCTGGGCGAAATAGATGTGATCGACCAGCACGCGCGGCAGCGTCTCGGCATTGAGCTCGACCGTCCAGCTGCCGTCATTGGCTGCGCGCACCTCGACGTCGGCCACGATCGCATCGCTGGCACCGCGCGAAAACGCCATTCCCGGCCGCGGGTCGAGCGCCCGGATTTCGGCTAGCATGTCGAGCAGATCCTCCTCGTCGACGCCGCAAATTCGCTTCAGCGTCTGGAAATCGCGCCGTGCCAGGAGTTCGAGATTGGCGATCAGCGCCTTCATCGCCGGATCGAGCCGGTCGCGCACGGCAAGCTGCAGCGACAGGCACTCGGCGAGGTCGCGGGCGAAGATGCCGGCAGGCTCGAATGTCTGGCAGATCGCCAGCGCCTTTGCCACCGCC
>NZ_JAMYSE010000101.1:0-23391 GCF_040321795.1 Mesorhizobium sp. M0244
AACGGCCATCCACAGAGCCAGATCGAGGAACTCATGCCCTGGCGATTCCGGAAAACATCAAGCCCAAACCCATAGGTGATCGGCGAGGCGCTTACAGTTATAGGGCGGTTTGCAGCCTTAAATCGTGTCCCCGCAACCACTTCTGTCATAGTACGATAACCGTCTCGGTCTAACCGAGGCGGTTTTTTCGTGCGGCGAATTTGAAAATGTCTGGATTGCGTAAGGCCGGGCATTAAGGCGCATATTTTGCGCGAAGGCCTTCATGAACCTCAATCATCGGCGGAATGCGCCGTGCAGCGTGCAGCGGTGGTGCTTCGACGTAGAAATCGGAAAACACGCTCGCAGCAACTCTGCACTACGCAGATGTTCGCCCACCTCCGGCCACGCAACATCGATCCGCAATTCGGGGCCATGTGGGCACATTTCAGACATTCAGTCAGCCAACGAGACACTGACGAATGGCGGCCCCTGGACTCAAAACAGACGACGTGGACATCCATATTTCAAGAATCGACAAGCGCTGATAGATCCGATATCGCCCGTCGAATTACTCCTTCCACTTTCGATCGTTCCTCGCCCGTGATCGGGAGACGTGGCTTTCGGACATGTTCCGGGGCGCCGTACACTAGGTGCTCGGCAAATTTGATGTACTGGACCAGCTTGACGTCCGTATCGAGATGGAACGCCGGCGTCATCAATCGGTACAATGGAAGTGCTCTCGTGAAGTCACAGCTGCGTGCCATGTTGAAGAGCGATACGCACTCGGCGGGCCATGCATTCGTCATCCCGGAGACCCACCCGATCGCACCCAGAGCCAGGCTTTCCAGGATAAGATCGTCCACGCCGCAAAAGACATCGAAGCGATCTCCGAAGGCGTTGAATAGGTCCGTAACCCTGCGGATATCACCGGTCTCTTCCTTGATGGCCACGATGCCGGGCACATCGACCAGCGCCTTTAGCGTTTCGACGTCGACGTCAACCTTGTACGCAATCGGATTGTTGTAGATCATGACGGGCAGATCGCTCGCTTCAGCCACCGTTTTGTACCACGCAACGGTCTCGTGGCGGTCAGTACGATAGGCAAGGCTGGGGAAGGTCATCAGGCCATCAGCCCCCAACTTTTGGTATTTGCGAGCTGCGGCTATTGCATTGTCGGTGGACAGTTCCGCAAGGCCTGACAGCAGAGGCACCCGTCCCGCAACGACCTCTTTCGCGCCCCGAACGACGGTATCGCGTTCCGACTGCGAGAGAGTTGCATTTTCGCCAAGCATTGGCAGCACGATGACGCCGGAAACGCCATTCTCGATAAGCCTGTTTATGCTCGTTTGCGTGGCTTCAATATCAATCGCCCCTGATGCCTGCATCTTCGTGGTGACAGCAGGAAATACGCCAGTCCAGGTCATCATCTCATCTCCAGTTCGCGAGCGCATTGGCCGCATTGTTGATTTTGAACGTTCAGCTTGAAATGTCGGTGTCGCCTGTTTTTGGCTTTGGCTGAAAGCGATAGTCAGCGACGGCCTGCGCAAGCGAAGTCTTGCCATTGAGCAGATCAGCTGCGATCGACTCTGGATCGCGCTTTGCCGGATCGCCCCAACCACCGCCGCCAGCCTGCTCGTGGCGGATCACGGTGTCCTTGCCGATCTCCAGCGTCACCTTCGCCGGCAGCACGCGCCATTCGCCGTCTTGCTTCAGCAGATTCCTCGAGCTCGCCGCCGCCTGGCCTCCGAACAGCCCGTAGGGCGGATGCTCGTGGCGATCGGCACGCAATTGAAGGATCGCATTGTCGGCCAGTATCCGGTACTGCCGTATTAGCCCGAGCCCACCACGATACTGACCGGCGCCGCCGGAATCCTCCCGTAGCGAATATTCCTCCATGATGATCGGATAGCGTGCCTCGATTGTCTCTATGGGCAGATTAGACATGTTCTGGCTGGGATTGGTGATCCCTTCGATGCCGTCCTTGTCGGATCGCCCGCCCCAGGCGCCGTTGATCATATCAACGAAGACGAACGGCTTTCGTTCGGGCCCGTGATAGCCGCCGATGGCGACCACCGTGTTGCCGCCCTCGCCCGCCGCCATCAGCCGTTGCGGCGCAATCTGCGCCAGCGCGCCCATTACCGTATCGACGACGCGGTAGCCGGTCAGCGCCCGCGCCGCCACTGGTGCTGGCATTCTTGGATTGAGGATCGAGCCCTCCGGTGCGGTCACCGTGATGCACCGGTAGACACCGGCATTGTTAGGCACGTCCTGGTCGAGCGCGCAACGTATGGTCAGGTAAGTTGAGGATTTCACGAAGGAGAGCGTCGCATTGATCGCGCCTTTCACCTGGGGTGACGAGCCGGCAAAGTCGACCCAGAGATGGTCGCCCCTTACCGTGATTTTACAGGCGATCGGGATTGGCGCTGGTGAGAAACCATCGCCGTCGATGTAGTCCGTAAATGTGTAATCCCCGTCCGGCCAGCCGGCGATCGCCTTTCGCGTCAGCTCCTCGCCGTAGTCGATCAGGCGATCGAAATAGGCTTCCAGTTCGTCGCCATACCGCTCGAAGAGCCGCAGCATCTCCCATTCGCCGATGTTGCAGGTGGCGTATTGCGCATCGAGGTCGCCGAGCACTAGGTCAGGCAGCCGCACATTCTTCTCGATGATCTTGAACAGCGTCTTGTTGGCGACGCCGCGATCGTAGAGCTTCATTGGCGCAATGCGGAGGCCCTCCTGGAATATCTCTGTCGAGTCGGAGGCATTCGACCCCGGCACGCGCCCGCCTACATCGCAGTGGTGGGCGATAACCACGGAGAAACCGAGCAGCCGCTCCCCTGAAAAGATCGGCTTGAACATGAAGATGTCGGGAAGGTGCATGCCGCCGTCATAGGGGTCGTTGAGAACGATCACATCGCCTGGGAACATGTCATCGCGGAAGCGCTCGATGATCACGTCCATCGCGTCAGGCACGGCACCCAGGTGCAGTGCTACGGTCTTGGCCTGGCTGAGGATGCGGCCTCGGGCGTCGCAGATTGTCACGGAGTAATCGAGCACGTCGCGCACGATCGGCGAGCGCGCCGTGCGCATGATCGCATAGGCCATGTCGTCGACAATAGTGTCGAGACCCGACTTGATGACGGCGAAGGTGATGGGATCGATCGCGCTCACGAAGTGGCCTCCAGCGTCGCAACAAGACTGCCGGTCGCGCTTGGCTCGACCCGCACCCCTGGCGGAATTACCATGGTCGTGTCCGCGCCCTCGATGATCACCGGTCCGGCGAGCGCCGCTATCACCGCCTCCCGCCGTACGATGGGTGTGTCGATCGCAGCGTCGCGACCGAAATGCACCATGCGCCTTTCCATGCCGACGCCGACTACTGACCGCGCGGCTTTGAGCACGGTGAAATCGAGCGGCTCGGAGACACGACCGTGAGCGTGCAGCCTCAACGCCACCGCCTCCACAGCATCGATCGGCGTATAGCCATAGGTGTCGCGGTAGGCCGTGATGAACGCGGATCGCAGCGACGCGGCATCGAAGGCACTGGAGAACGGTATCGATAGCGACGCGTCCTGCCCCTCAAGCCGCAAATCGATTTCCTCGGTGAAGTCGATGCTCCCCGCCGCATAGCCTTGCGCGACCAACGCAGCGGTCGCGGCAAGACGCATCTCCTGCCTGAGCGCCGCAACCAACACCGGGTCCAGCAGGTCGAGCCGTGCCTGCGCCGAACGCAACTCGTGATGTTCGACGCTGCCAGCCAGCATGCCCATCGCCGTGAACACGCCAGCCGCTGGCGGGAACACCACGCGTGCAATGCCGAGTGTCCTTGCCAGGTCGCAGGCATGAACGGGCCCAGAGCCGCCGAAGGCCAGCAGTGTCAGCTCGCGCGGATCGAGGCCCCGCTCGACGGTGACGGCGCGGATGGCGCGAACCATATTGGCGTTGGCGATCTCGCGGATGCCATAGGCTGCGGCCTCAGTGTAGAGGCCAAGTGGGGTACCGAGATTCTTGCCGATCACAGCCCGCGCCGCCTCGACGTCAAGCTTCAGGGAGCCGCCTGCCAGCCGGGGCGGCAAATAACCGAGCACGACATTGGCGTCGGTGACCGTCGGCCGCGAGCCGCCCAACCCGTAACAAACAGGACCGGGGGCGGCGCCCGCCGAAAGCGGCCCGACGGTCAGCAGGCCCGCGGCGTCGATCGCGGCGATCGAGCCGGCTCCATTGCCAACCTCGGCCACATCCACTGTCGGGACCCGCATCATATAGCCGCCAGCCTTGATGAAGCGCGAAGGCACCGACATGCCGCCGCGAAATTCATATTCATGCGTGCGGCTCAGCACGCCGCGATGGACAAGTGCGGCTGAAGCGGTCGTCCCGCCCATGTCGAAAGCGACGACGTTTGGCTCGCCCAGGACGGCGGCAAGGCGTTCGGCGCCCACGGCTCCGGAAGACCGGCCGGACGAGATGAAAAACACGGGATTCCGTTGTGCAGTGACGGAGACAGAGAGCCCGCCATTGGAATTGCCGATCAGCAGCGGAGCCGTCACACCGGCCGCGCGCAATTTGCTTTCGAGACGATCGAGATAGCCGCGCAGCGCGGGCAGCACATAGGCGTTGACGACCGTGGTCGACGTCCGCTCGTATTCGCCGGCTTCCGGCAGAACATCTACAGACGCCGTTACGGCAATCTGCCGAAATGCCTGCGAGAAGACGCGCGCCGCGATGCGTTCGTTCTCGGGGTTCTTGTAGGAATTGAGAAAGCAGATAGCGACGGATTCGATGCCTTCGGCTTGGAAGAAGGCACCGGCCGCCAGCACGCCATCGGGGTCCACCGGGATGTTGATGGTGCCGTCGGCGAGCGTGCGTTCCGCCACCTCCAGCCGATAACGCCTGGCAACCAGTGGCTCCGGCTTGTCCCAGGTCAGGTCAAACATACCGGGCGTGCGCAGCCGCCCGATCTCCAGAACGTCGCGAAAGCCCCTGGTGGTGATCAGGCCGGTGCGGGCGCCAAGCTTTTGCAACAGCGTGTTTGAACCGACCGTGGTGCCGTGCAGCACCTCGGTGAGTGCCGAAGGTGGCATGCCGGACGCAGCCAGCACTTCGGCCATGCCTGATATCACCGCGTCCTCGGGTGCCGAAGGCGTCGAACTGACCTTGGCGGAGAACGTCAGACCATCGGTTCTGAGCAACACCAGATCGGTGAAGGTGCCACCGATATCGACGCTGAGCCGTCCCGTCAGGGGCATCGATATGCTATTTGTCGGAAGCAAGCTTGCCGCCCACCGCCCAGTCATGCTTCTTGATATCCTCGAACACGATATCGATGACGTCGGGCGGGCATTTTCAGGATGCGAGCCGCCTCAGGCGTCACCACCTCGACCAACTCGCGCTTCTGGTCGACGCTGCGTCCCTTGAGCAGCTTGACGTTGATTGTCGGCATGATTCTTCCTTTGATCTATAGCCATGCGTTGACGTGCCAGGGCGCGAACTCATCGTCGCCATAGCCGAGCAGTTCGCTCTTGGTTGCCTTGCCCGACGCAGTGGCGATCATCTCGCGGAAAATCTCCTCGCCCATCTCGTCGATGGACCTGTCGCCGTCGAGGATCGTGCCGCAATTGATGTCCATGTCCTCTTCCATGCGTGCGTACATCTCGGAATTGGTTGCAAGCTTGATCGAGGGCGCCGGCCGGCAACCAAAGCACGAACCCCGCCCGGTGGTGAAGGCGATGAGATTGGCGCCGCTCGCCACCTGGCCGGTCGCCGACATCGGGTCGAAGCCGGGCGAGTCCATGAACACCAGCCCGCGCTTGTCGATCGGCTGCCCATAGCCATAGACCTCGACCAGGTTGGTGGTGCCGCCCTTGGCCACCGCGCCCAGCGACTTCTCGAGTATGGTCGTCAGCCCACCCGCCTTGTTATCGGGCGAAGGATTGTTGTCGAAGCCCTGCGGCTCGTTGCTGGTGTAATCGTCCCACCATTCGAGGAGGCCGATCAGTCTCTCGCCAACTTCGTTGCTGACGGCGCGTTCGAGCAACAGGTTCTCGGCGCCGTAGATTTCCGGCGTCTCGGCCAGGATCGCCGTGCCGCCGCAGGCGACGAGGCGATCGACAGCCGCACCCAGCGCCGGATTGGCGGAAATCCCCGAAAAACTGTCCGACCCGCCGCATTGCAGCCCAACCATGATTTCGCTTGCCGGAATCTTCTGCCGCTGTTTCGTCGCCGCCTTTTCCAGCATCACCTCGACCATTTCGATGCCACGCGCGATGCTGGAGCGTGTGCCGCCGGTTTCCTGCATCACCAGCTTGGCCAGCTCGTCGCCGAGTTCGAGCTCTTCCTCGTCCATCAGTTGATCGATCTGGTTATCCTCGCAGCCAAGTCCGACGAGCAGCACGCCGGAGAAGTTGGGGTGCTGCGCGTAGCCGGCCAGGGTCCGGCGCAACATTTTCATCGACATAGAACCATCGGCAACGCTGCAGCCGGACTTGTGCGTCAGCGCCACTACGCCGTCGACGCCGGGATAGGGCAACAGCTGCCTCGGATCGCGAAAATGATCCGCGATCATTCGTGCAACCAGCGCCGAGCAGCTCACCGAGGTCAGCACCCCCACATAATTACGCGTGCCTACCTTGCCGTCGGGGCGCAAGTAGCCGTCGAAGGTTGGAATATCCCAGGGCGCCCGGAACGGCGCGTTCGACAGCCGCGTTCCGATCGCATGTCCGGCCATCGACACTTCGAAACCCATGTTGTGGAGATGGACATGCGAGCCGGCGGCAACCGCGCTGATAACAAGGCCGATTGGCTGGCCTAGACGATGGATGACTTCGCCATTTCCCAGCGGCCGAAGCGCGACCTTGTGGCCGAATGGAATGTCGCCAGCGGCCTGCACGTTGAATGGCGCCAGTGCCTCGCCGGCAACGATGTCGCGCAGTGCAATCGCTACTTCGTCGCCCGGCTTGAGCTGCAGCACCGCATTTTTCACTTCGGCCATCCACGAACTCCTGTCGGTGGCAATCAAACACAGTGTTGCTTAATTGTCAGCAATCAGCAAACGTAATTTTTGGCCATTCCCCGAGGGCATCGCGTGATGACGTCTGTGAGCGCTAATGGGGATCGTTAATTGTCAGCAATGCTTGTTGCGCTGCCACAAGCGCCGGAATATGTAGGTTGTACCCGTGGCCATGAGTCGGTTGATGACAAAACTTACAAGTCTCAAGTCAGAAAAGCGGCTGCTCGACCGCAGAGCTGCGGATCAGATACGCTCGCATATATTGGAAGGCGTGCTTCCAGCCGGCGAACGTCTGCTGGAAACGCAGCTTTCCGAGGAGCTCGAGGTCAGTCGCGGAACCGTCCGTTCGGCGCTGGCACAGCTGGCCAATGAGGGGCTTGTCCAGCAAGTGGCCTTCACCCGGTGGGAAGTTTCCGGCACCTCGACTGTCGACGCCTGGGAGATCTACACGCTGCGTGGCGCGCTTGAAGGGCTGGGCGCGCGACTTGCCGCGGCCAACGTCACCGAGCCTGATGGCTCGCGCCTGCGCGGCATCGCCGACGATCTGCTGCATGCTATCCGCGAAGGCCGCTTCCAGGATGCGACGAGCATCGATTTCAATCTCCATGCGGCGATCATTGAACTCGCCCGGCATGAGCGCCTGGCCGAACAGCATCGCTTCATCGTCCAGCAGGTGCGGTTTCATATGGTGCAGTCAGGCTTTCTGCCCAACGACTATGAGGAACTGATTGCCGAACACAAGGCGCTGATCGAGGCGGTGATCGCACGTGACGCCGATCGGGCCGAAAAGCTCGCGCGCAATCACAACGACGCCGAGGTCAAGCTTCTGGCAAAGTTGCTGAAGCAGGGCGGAAGCGTCAAGCCCATTCGGGAAAAGGTGTCTTGAACGTCGTGGTGCCGCTAGCACCAGCGGCTCCATGAAAGCCGGCTAACCAGCCATCCCAAGGGCCGCGCGCAGATTGTTGCTCAGTATGGTCGTTTCTCCCGCAAAGCCGCACAGAGCGGCGCGAATCAAGCTCAGATCGATCTCGGCGCTGTGCTCGCGGGAATAACCGCCGAGTGCCCCCGTGTCGCCGGGATAGCGTCCGTCGGGGTGCTGGTAGAGGTCCATTCCGGCGATCACGATGCGCTCGGGGTCGAGCGCGGCGGCAACGGCAATCATCAGCGCGCCGTTGGTCGGGATCACTGGCCCGGAAAGGTCCGCCAGCGACGGATCAAAAGCGTCAAGGAAAACATAGCCGGCTGATGGCGGGCGCATCGCCATTGTATGACGCAATAAGATTGGCCGGCCCACAGCTGCCGTCGGAAACACGATCACGGGCCGACGCCCGAAGCCAGGAGGGTCAAGGTCTGAGGTGAAGACGATGTCTGGCGCTGTCAGCCAGCCGCGCCGGCGCCAGTTCCAGTTGACCCGAAACAGTGTGGCGTCGCCAACATCCGCCAATCTCGGGTCTTCCGACGACGGCCCGTTACCCAGGCAGATGATGGTGCGTGGGTTGCCGAGCCGCGCCTTGAGGTACGCCAGCGAGGCGAGGCGATGGCCGCCGAACAGGTCGATCAGGAACGTGCCGTTGAAGGGCGGCTTCTTCGGCAAGTCGAGCGACGGCAGCAATGTTGTCAGCGAGTCAGACGTGATGGGTTTGCTGCTGTCGATAAAAGCCACTGTCCCGATCGCTCGGGCCAGCGCGGCTGGGCCGATAACCAGAACCGCATCCAGCCGCCTCCGCCAACGCTTCGTGCTTGCCGAATATGGCGAGGCGAGCACGAGCTCATGCGGGTAGCGCCGGCGCAATTCGGCAACTTCCCCAGACCCCGCTGCCAGCACGAGCTGGTAGGTGGGACGCTGCCTGAGAGCTGTGTCGATTGTCTTGTAAAGTCGACCGATCTCATCTGGCGTGCCGGCCAGCACCACCGTTGAGTGGCCTTGCGGCAGCAGCAGCCCGAACCGCTGCAATTCCTCAGTAAAACTCATCGCACTGCCCGCGCCATTTCGGCCAGATTTACGGTTCTGCCGGCAAAGGCGCAATGCCTTGCCGGCAGAACCGTGCCTCAATGCATGGCGGGTGCCCTAGAGATCTCAGGCGTAGTTGATGTAGATGGTCTTCTTCTGGAAATAGGCGTCGAGCCCGTACTTGCCGTCCTCGCCACCAATGCCGCTGTCGCGGATGCCGGCGTGATGGGCATGAACGGCATCGCCGCCTGGGCGATTTACGTAGATCTCGCCGAACTTCAGCTCGCGCACCAGCCGCATCACCCGCCGCATATCCTTGGTGAAGACATAGGCCGACAGGCCGTAGTTCGATTCATTGGCAAGCCGCAGGCCTTCGTCGAAATCGCCGACGGTCATCACCGGCACGACTGGACCGAACACTTCGTCCTGCATGATACGCATCTGGTTGTCGGTGACGGTCATCACCGTCGGCTCATACCAATAGCCACACGCGAACTCGCCCTCGGTCAGACGGCGCCCGCCTGTTAGCACTTCGGCCCCGGCCCCGCGCGCCGCCTCGACCATGCGATCGACCTTGTCGAGCTCCATCCCACTGAACTTCGGACCGATGTCGACCATGGTTGTCGGGTCGCCGACCTTCAATGCCTTCACCGCACGGGTGAACTTTTCCAGGAACTCATCAGCGACACGCCGATGCACATACATGCGTTCGTTGCAGATGCAGATCTGGCCGCAATTCTCGAAACGCGACAGCACCGCTGCACGCACCGCGGCGCCTATGTCGGCATCCTCGGCCACCACGAAGGGCGCCTTGCCACCGAGTTCGAGCCGCAGCAGCTTCAGGCCCTCGGCGGCGGCGCGAAAGATCTCCTTGCCGGCGCGCACGCTGCCGGTAAGCGTGATGAGACGCGGGATGGGATGGCGCACCAATGCCGCGCCAATGCCCTCGCCGGTGCCGCTTACCACGTTGATGACGCCGGGTGGGAAGTCGAGCTGGGAGGAGAGCTGCGCGATCTCCAGCGCCGAGATCGGTGTGCCTTCATGCGACTTGATGACAATGGTGTTTCCCGCTACCAGCGCAGGCCCCATCTTGCGGCACATCAGTGCGGCCGGATAGTTCCAAGCGGTCAGGCCGATCACAACCCCATGGGCGACGCGCTGGATCCAGATCTGTTCGTCGGGCATGTCAGAGGGGATGATGTCGCCGGTGATGCGGCGCGCCTCCTCGGCGGCATAGGTGAGATAAAGCGCGGCACCCTCAATCTCGCCGCGCGCTTCCTGGATGGGCTTGCCCTGCTCGGCAACGACGATGCGTGCGAGGCGTTCCCGGTTCTCGAGGATCAGCCGCGCCAGATCCTTGAGCAACTGGCCACGCGCCGCCGGCGGCAACGCCTCCCATCCTGGCTGGGCAGCCCGGGCCGCGACGAGCGCCCGGTCCGCATCGTCCTCTCCGCCCTTCGGTACGGAGGCGATCACCGCCTGCGTCGCCGGGTTCTCGACGGCGATCCATTCCTTGACGGTGGAATCCACCCATTCGCCATTGATGTAGTGGCGATAGCGGTCGGTGCCCTTCACCAATTCCTTCATAGCCGGCATAGCGAAAATCCTGTGTTGAACGTCATCAATGAAATGTTCCCTGAGGGACATAGCCGGCGGCAATCGGCAACCAGAGCGTGATCTGCGGCACGAAAACCAGCACGAAGAGGGCAACAATCAGCATAAAAAGCAGCCCCCACACTTCTCCGAGAATCACAGCGACCTTGATGCCGGTAATGCCCGAAATCAGGAACACCAGTTGTCCCATAGGTGGCGTAATCAACCCGATCATCATGTTCACGGTCGAGACGACACCGAAATAGACCGGATCAATGCCGAGTTCGCGCACCGTCGGCATCAAGATCGGGATGACGATCAGCAGCATCAGCAGCGTGTCGAGCAATGCCCCAAGGATGAGGAACAAAATCGTCACCAACAGCATGAACATTGGAGCGCTGAGGTCCAGCGACGCAATCCAGACGCCCAGTTGCTCCGGTATCTGCTCCGCGGCGACAATGTAGTTCATCAACACCGCGCCAGCGATGGTGATTGCGACGATCGCAGTCGATCGCGAGGATTCCATCAAGACGTTGAACAGGACCCTCGGAGACAGGGTGCGGTACCAGAACAGTGCCAGCAGCAGCGCGCAGAATGCGGCCACAGCCGCCGCTTCGGTAGGGGTCACGGCGCCCGAATAGATGCCGCCGAGCAAGATCACCGGCAACAGCAAAGTCGGCGCGGCATCGCGTGTCACGGCGACGGCTTCCTCCCGGTTCGGCTTCGGTTGTGTGGGAAAATTCTGCAGCCGCGCCTGCACGGCCACCACCGCCATCATCACCAGAGCCAGAAAGATGCCGGGGCCGACCCCTCCCATGAAAAGGTAGCCGATGGAGGTGTTGGAAACGACGCCGTAGAGCACCATGGGGATGGAGGGCGGGATGATCGGCCCGAGGATCGAGGATGCCGCAGTCAGTGCTGCGGCAAAGCCGGGGCGGTAGCCGGCCTTGATCATCATGTCGATCGATATCTTGCCAGGCCCGGCGGCATCCGCCAGCGCGCTGCCGCTCATGCCGGCAAAGATCACGCTCGCGACGATGTTGACGTGGGCCAGTCCGCCGCGAAACCGGCCGACGAGCAGGTTGGCAAAGCCGAACATCTTATCAGTCATTTTGCCGGCGTTCATCAGTTCGGCAGCGAAGATGAACAAGGGCACCGCCAGCATGACAAAATTGCCATAGATGCCGTTGAGGCTCTGGCTAGCCACCAATCCCATGTCGCGGCCGGTGATGACGAAGTAGACAATGCCGGAGGCCAGCATAGCGTGCCCGAGAGGCATACCGACGAACATCCAGACAAAGAACAGAACGAACATCACCTCGACGGCGAATGACATGAAAAATTCCTAGATATGCTGTTCCCAACCGGGCCGTAGCAATTGCCAAAGACGCCGAAGCGCGCTGACGACCGCGGCAATGAGAAAGATCGGGAAACTTCCAAAAACGAACTGCATGGGCAGATGCAGCAAGGTCGAGTGACGGATGCGAAGAAACAGGATGTATTCGACGGTGCCCGGCAAGGCGGCAAGAAACACCAGCGCCAGCGACAGCGTCACGAACATTGCCAGCACGCGGCGGGACCGAGGCGGAAACAGGCCGTAAACGACATCGAAGACGATATGTTGCCGCTCTCTGATCAGGATATCGCTCGTCCAGAAAACGATCCAGACATAGGCAACGACGCAAAGTTCGTTCGTCCATGAGATCGGGGAATTGAAGACGTAGCGGGCGACGATGCCGATTACGAAGCCGGCGAACATCACGGCAAAGGCCACGACGCTCACCGACTCCGCCAATCGCTTCCAGTAGACACCCAAGGTCTGCATCAGCAGATCTTATGCGGCGCCGATACGGTCGAGCATTCCCTTCTGCCAATTCTTGGAGAAGTCCGAATTGATGAAGGCGTCGAGCACATGCTTGCGGAAGGCAGCGACATCAGGCGTCGTCACCGTGTTTCCATGCGCCTCGAAGAATGCCTTGCCGTCGTTCTCGGTGGCAATCACCCCGTCGTCGTTCACCTTCTTGGCCGCATCCTCGGCGGCGATGACTGCCTTCTGTTCGTCGGCGCTTAGACCGGCCCAGAAAGCCGCTGGCATGGTGAAGAAGACGTTTGCCACCTGGTGGCCCGTGAGCACGACCTGCTTTGTCACTTCGTAGAATTTGGAAGCAATTGCATCTGGCAGGGGATTTTCCAACCCATCGATCGTTCCGGTCTGCATGGCAAGGTAGACCTCCTCGAATGCCAGCGGGGTTGCACTGGCACCCAGCGCGTTGCCAAGGAACTGCCAGGCATCGGAGCCAGGCATTCTGAGCTTGACACCCTTGAGGTCGGCGGGAACGTTGACGGTACGTGGAGCGCGCAGCATTACGTGACGAGTGCCGAGATATTGGCTCTTCACGATCTGCAGTTTGAGATCACTTGCCACCTTTTCCTTGAATTCCTTACCAATGTCGCCGTCATAGACGGAGTCTAGGTGCTTGGCGTCGCGGAAAAGATATCCGGTGGTGAAGATTGAGTATTCCGGAATCAATTCAGCGATATCGGAGGGCGAAGTTAGCGCCACTTCGAGGTTGCCCCGTTGCATTGCTTCGATTTCGGTACCCTGCGCGAACAGCGTGCCGTTGTAGTGAAGCTGCACATCGAAAGCGCCGGGCATCGACTTGTCGAGCTCCGCCTTGAACGCCTGCAGGCCCTTCGACTGCCATTCAGTATCGGGACCGGGCGTGGAAGCACGTATGACCTTGCCCGCCGCAAAAGCGAGGCGCGATACGAAGGGCGCCGCCAGGACGCCCAGGGTGCCGGCAACAAATGTCCGTCGGCCAACGGCTCGATTAAGAAATGAAGGCTCTAGCTTGCTCATGTTCTTCCCCTCCTGCGTCGCTGTTGGGCGCCTTGGGCGGCGGCGCGCGACCTGACAGGCAGATGTTTTCATTGTCGTCACAAACCGTCAAGCTGAATGTTGACAATAGGCAATCAATCATCATTTGTTGCAAGGCTAGGAGCATGCTCTCAACGAAGCGAGTGACCGCAGTTATGAACACCCAAGCACCGGCTCTGGCGAAGACCGATTGCTTCATGGTCGCAGCGGCGACGCCGTTGACTGTGGATCTCAAGCCCGATATCCGGCTACTCAACGCGCACCTTGCCATGCTGTTCGGCGCCGGCTGCGATGGCGTTGCGCTTTTCGGCACGACCGGCGAAGGCACGGAGTTCTCCGCCGAAGACCGGATGGACGGACTTGACGGAGTGATCGCGGCTGGCGTGGCGCCATCCCGCCTCATTGTCTCAGTCGGCGCGCTGGCCATTCCGGACGTCGTGCGGCTGGCAAATCATGCGCTCGACCGCGAGGTCGACAGCCTCCTGCTGATGCCGCCCTGCGTCTATCGCGGCGGCATTACCGAGGACGGCACCTTCCGCTTCTACGCGACCATCATCGACCGCGTCGCGCGGTCGGACCTGAAGCTCTGTCTCTATCATTTTCCAGATATTTGCGGCGTCCCGCTGACGCCACGTGTCATCCGCCGGCTGGAGGAAGCCTACCCAGGTATCATCACCGGCGTGAAGGACAGTGGTGGCGACCTTGATTTCACCGAGGCGCTGATCCGCCGCTTCTCGCATCTTTCGATCTATACAGGCTCGGAAATCCATCTGCCGCAGGCGCTGGCAGCCGGCGCGCGCGGCACGATCTGCGGCCTTGGCAACGCCATGCCGCGGCTGATGCGGGCAATGTTCGACGCGCCGACCGCGTTCGACCGTCGCAAGCTGGTACCAGCGCTGTTGGGCGGTGACTCCATTCTTTCGAGAAAACCGTTCCCGGCCTCGGTGAAGGCAGTGCTCGCGTCGGCCAGTGGCGAACCGGATTGGAACCGAGTTCTCCCGCCAATGTCGGAGATAGCCATGCCCGAAAGAAATTGGCTGCTGCAGGACTTCTTCAGCTGGGAGCAGAACCTGCCGCATACATGGCGGACTTTCCAGCCGAGCGAACCAGAAGTCGGGTCGCAGGTAATCAAGATGCGGCGCGCCTAGGTGGTGCGTAGGTTGACAAAATCGCCGTGAAACGGACGAACCGACGGACCGAACGCAGCCAGTCTGCTGCGGGTCAATTCCGGTGGTGCAGTCGGCCTTATGGGAAGTCGTTCGTGGCGCAAGCCATACCTAGCGAGCTCTGGAATAGTTGTGGTCTTCATTGGGCAGGCGAGCGAAACGCAAAACTGCCCGCAGCAAGCAGGCGCTAAAGCATTGATATTGCTGTCGTCAAAACCTGGGGATTTTTGGAGCTACTCCCCAGCTTCGGAGAATGATGGACATTCAGAGAGCCGTTTGGGGAAGAACGTCGTTTTCGCACTCCCCAGCTTTCGGCCGCACATCCGGCAAACGCTGGGCTTGCGGGAGCCCATGGGCGTATCGGAGAATTGTTTGGACTTTGAGGGTGGTAGAGGGAAGGGCGCTGGAAACTAACCTTCTCCATTTTCGGCAATTCGCCAACCGTCGCGATCTCGCGATTGAGCAGCGTCCTCCAGTCACTCATAGCCTGTCATCTCGAGATAGCCGCGCCCGGCATGGGTGCCCTCAAATCGGATCGGGCCTTCCCAATAGGGAAAGCGTGTGTCCATCCAGGCTTCTGGGTTTAGCGTCCGGATGGTCACATCAACCCCTTTTTCCGGCAATTGCACCCTCCAGCGGATCGGCACGCTACGTCCCGCGACTGCCGCCGTTTCGAGCGGCGTCACCCTTAGCGCGCCGGGGGCCTGCGGCTGCGGCCTGCCGTCGGCCTTGATCCATGTGGCCGATGTAAAGCCCGCGCCTCCGTCGCGCAGGCGAAAGCCCATCATCTTTTCGCCGCTGTCGAAATGCAAGGAGAACCAGTCCCAACCGGTTTGATCCTCAGCCAGCGGCTGCGAGGACCATTCGTGGTCCAACCACGCCTGACCGGTCACCGCAATCACGCCCGCCGGAAGGGTCAGCGTGCCGGTCACGTGGTAGAATGGTTGCGAATAATAATAGCTCGCCTGCCCCTTCTCGGATTTCACCGAATAGCCTTGCACTCCCTGCGGCACCAGAGGGCCTTTGGCGTCCAGCGCCAGTTCGTAGGAAAACGCCTGCCCCGCCGCACGCAGATCGAGCGCCAACAGCGCATCCGCCTCTGGCAGGGCCCGGCCTGCCATCTGCCAGTTGTCAATCCAGGCCGCAAAGGGCGCAGCCGTAACCCCCGCCTGGCCGATGCCGCCCCGTGCCAGCCGTTCGGCCACGAATTGATGAGCTTGCGTCGTCAGCCCGGCATGGCCCATCCAAAGCTGCGGACTGGACCAGCCGGACCGCTCCACCGGGGCCAGGGCGGATCGGAAAAGAGTCCATTGCACGCCATAGTCCGCTCCATCCGCAGCTTGCAGGTTGGCCGTCAAATACCACCATTCGATCCGGTAACCGGGGTGCGGGCCGTGGTCTGCCGGAAAGTTGAATGCAGTCCCCGGCTGCGGCACTGAAAACCCGTCAGCCTCTGTGCCAAGCCCAGCAAAACCCTGGCCAAAGGCAGGTGCGGCCAAGCACAGGTAGATCAGCAATGCTCTAACGCTCATGTGCAAATACCTTCAGCAAATCCGATGGCGAAAGACGCGCCAGCCGCCAGGCAGGCACGACGGCTGCAAGTCCGGCCGCCAGCAACGCGAGCGCCGCCAGCCGCGCCCAGTCACCGGGAAAAAGGTACATCGGCAGACGCCAGCCAAAAGCCTCGACATTCACCACCGCCAGCAGAACAAAGGCGAGCGCAATACCTACAGGCACAGCGGCCAGCATGGTCAAGGCTGCCAACAGCAAGCCGCGCGAAAGCTCCAACCATGCGAGGTGGCGGCGGGTCAGACCCATGGCCCAGACCGGCGCCAGTTGCGGCAGGCGCATCCCCGACAGGGTCATGAGGCTCGCAAACATCGCCAGCCCCGCGACTCCCAGCGTCAGCACATTCAGCGCGGCTGTCACGTTGAATGTGCGCTCAAACACTTCGAGCGAAAAGACCTTGATCCCGGCCTGGTCAATCACGTTCTGCGCGGGCAGCCCGAATTCCGCCCGCAAACCCCTAGCCAGTGCTTCGGCCTTGCCGGGGGCAATCCGAATGGCATAGCGCAGGCGGGAGACGTCAGGGTAGTGCCGGACCAGTGTGTCGATCCCGATGATCACCTGGCCGATCGGGTTGCCATAGTCGGCATAAACGCCGACGATGCTGGCCCGCCAGCCACCGGGCAGCGTGATCTGGTCCCCCAGGCCCAGCCCTTGGCGCCGCGCCAGTTGTTCGTTGATCAGGGCGCCCTCGCCTTTGGCGATCCGGTCCCACACCTCCGGCACTGCAGACAGGATCGGCCAGTTGTCGCGATAGGTGGCATGATCGGCCACGCCGTATATTGCCGCGGGCTGGCCTGCGACTCGGCCCTCAATGCTCCAGATCGGCAGGACGGCGTCGCTGCGCTGAACCAGCCAGTCGTGTATCGCCGTGGCCTCTGCTTCGGTGCGGGCGGTCACGTAAAGTTCTGAGGCGAGACGCTGATCGAGCCAGCCGATGAAGGTCAGCCGAAAGCTCGACACCATCGTGCTGACGCCCACATTGGCAGCCAGCGCAAGCAGCAGTGCCATTAGCGCCAAAGACAGGCCGGGAAGCTGCTGACGCGTGTCGGCCCAAAACCATTCGGCCAGTGGTCCACGCGCCAAGCGGTCGCCAAGGTGCAATATCCCCGTCAGCACGAGCGGCAGCGCCAGTGCCGCCCCCAACAGCAGTACCGCCAGAAGCGCAAAGCCCGCCTCGAGGCCGGATCCGAACTGTGCAATTCCCGCCGCCGCCAACAGGAGCACCATCGCCGTCACGCCTTGCGCGCGCAGTGCCCGCTCCGAAGCCCGCGCCCAGGCTCGAGGCTGGGCCGGTGCAAGCAGTGGCAGGTGCCATAGGCGCCAGAGGCTTTGTGCGGCCGCCACCAGCGTGCCGATTACCGCGATGGCCAGCCCCGCTGCCCACACTGCGGGGCGAATCGACAGCGTTCCCGGCACATCGGCCCCGTAAAGCCCGCGCAGGGTGGCGGCGACGTCGGGCAAAAGGGCCGAGGCGACTACATAGCCAAGTGCCACGCCCACCAGCCCCGCGAGGAGGGCGAAGATCAGCAGCTCGGCGATCAGCAAAAGGACCAGCACGCGGGTCGGCAAGCCCAGTGCGCGCAGCGTGCGAAATACCTGGCGGCGCTGTTCAAAAGCCAGACCGATGGCGGAATGCACGATGAAGAGCCCCACCGCAAAGGCAAGAAAACCGAAAGCCGTCAGGTTCAGGTGAAAACTGTCGGTCAGCCTGGCAAGATCCCCCGTTTCGCTCGGCTCGCGCACGGTCAGGCCGGGAACTGTCACCTTTAGAGGGGGGCGGCCAATCGGTTGGTCCGGCCAGAGCAAAAGACGAGAGATCTTGTCCTTTGCCCCAAGCAGGACCTGCGCCTGCCCGATGTCGGTGAGGACTGTGCCAGGCGGCAAACCCTCGGCCACGCGCACGGGAGGTGTTGCTTGCTCGGTTAGTCGTGCCGCGGTTTCCGGAGCTGCATAGAGCACACCGGGCGCCGTGATGAACGGCAATAGCTCGTCACCCGCCGCAACATCCACCTGCTGCGCCTGCGGCGGCAAAGTCAGTGGGTCAATGCCAAGGACGCGCAACCGCACGTCCCCAAACCGCATTTCACCTTCAATCACCGGCGAAACCAGCCAGCCTGCGCGCCGCAGTCTCACAAACACCTGTTGATCAATCCGGGCCCCGTCCTCACGCACCAGTTGCGCGATCCGGTCCTGCCCAAGGATCGCCGCTGCACGGTCATAGCTCGCCCGCGCCTCACCGTTGATCGCCTGAATCGCTGACCACAGCGCCGTTGCCAACGATAGCCCCAAAAGCAGCATCGCCAGTTGGACAGGTCGCCTGCGCCAGTGAGACAAGAGCGCTGTCAGCCCGGTCCACACCATCACGCCAGCCGGCCCGCGTGCAGGTGAACGCGGGCGTTCAGCCGGTTTGCCAGACGGTTGGAATGGGTGACCATTAACAGGGCGGCACCCGTTTCAGCCACCAGTGACAGCATAAGATCGAGTACAGCGTCCCCTGTTGCCTCATCCAGATTGCCCGTGGGCTCATCAGCCAGAACCAGCCGGGGCCGGGCGGCCAAGGTCCGGCCGATCGCCACCCGCTGTTGCTGGCCGGTCGACAGTTGTTCAGGGTAGCGCGTTAGGACCTTGGCCAGGCCCAGCCGTTCAGCAAGGACCTTCAGCCACACCGGATCAGGACGGCCGGCAAGTCGAGCCTGAAAGGCAAGGTTGGCTGCCACATTAAGCGAAGGGATCAGGTTGAACTGCTGGAACACAAGTCCGACTGTTCGCCGCCGTAGGGCGGCAAGGGCCGTATCGTTCAGCCCCACAATATTGGTACCGCCAAGGTGGATTTCTCCCGCATCGGGGCTGTCGAGCCCTGCAACGAGGTGCAAAAGCGTGCTCTTGCCGCTGCCAGACTCGCCGGTCAGCGCAAGGCTCTTGCCCGCCTCCAGCGAAAGATCGATCCCGTGCAGAACATGCAACGGCCCCTCGCCAGTGGGGTAGAATTTGTCGATCCGGTGCAGCCTCAGCAGCATGTTACTCCCCGGAGGTCCGCGTGCATCTGACACGGCATGCCCGTGAAATAGCGCCAAACAACGACCCCTTTCATACAGCCTCCAAACCCACTGCCTTAATTGGACAATGGTTTTTTTCAGAGGGCTCGCGTTTTGCACCTAACGCGACCTCCACTTGGAATTCGATGTACAATTACGATCTAGAGCGGTTCTCAGCTAGGCGGGATAGGCGTTGACCGTACCGTCGCAACTCACTCTCCAAACGGAACTGGAGCGCTGCCTTCAATTCGTCAGCAGTGCCGATGCCGTTGCTGAAAAGCGCCATGATTATGCCTGCAGCCTGGTCACACTCAGGCGTGCTTGGCTCTATGCCAGCCTCACGGCAATACGCGATCAAACCTTTCGGGCAAAGAGTTCCTCTTCGATCTTTGCGCGGTTGTTTCCATACTTTTTTACCAGCCTGAGGGCATCAGCCCGTTCGAGATGGTGCTTCTTCATGAGGTACCCGACTTCATAGTCTTCACCACCGTCGACCCGTGCTCTGTCTTGCGGACCACGCTTTGACTTGTGGTCTGCCATGACAACCTCCATGGGCGATCGCCTCGCCCAAACGTGTCAAGGATAATCCTCTAATCGACGGGGACAAGGACGTAGTCCCCAACCATGCCGAAACCGCACAACTCCGCGGTCGCAGGGATAAGCCGATCCCTTACGGGGAACGCTTTGCTCGTCCGCCGTTCGAAGCGTCGAGGTCTTCTGGGCTGGTACACGTTCTTGCGGCCGTGGGAGGAAACTTTCCGCGCGACATCACGAATGGAGTCCCGTGATGCATCGAAGGTCGCCAAATAACCCGCTTCGGCTGTGGCTGCTTCCGGTTTTGCGTTCGCGAGCGCTTCAATCTCAATCAAGAACGGCATTTCAAACATGCCATCGTAGCCGAGAAAATGGAGGTATTGTCCGGCCTCGTCGTAGCTGCGGCTTCGGTTCGGAAAAGTCAGCGCCAAGGTTGAACATACCTCAAGCCGTCAAGAACCGCGTAGCGAACGTCTGTTGCAGGCTCGCGGCCTTGCGTCTCTTCGCATTGTGCGCGTTCAGAATTATCATTCTGGTAGTGGCATCTGTTTTGCTGAGCCCAGCCATGGATCGGCTTCCCATATCTGCCGGTGCCCCGGTGAAGACATGATAGATCGTCCATGACCCGTCCGGCTCTGCCGAGGCGTTGAAGATGCGAAGGAACGGAAGCGGCCTACCAAACCCAAGTAGCCCCGCCATTCCCTTACGGCTGGGTAGCGTGGCAACCCCGCATCATCCGGCTAATCAGGTGTTTGTCGGCGTTCTCTTGGCCGGTGAGTTCGCGCACCAGATCCTTGGCGTGCTGAATCCTGTGCGCTTTGGTTACCCGTCCTTCCTCGACCGAAGCCTTGAAGGCGTCGCACAGAATGTCAAAGTCGTGAGAGGAGATAAATCCGTCTGAGCGGCTGTCGTTTTCCATCACATAACTCCCATAGAGCGGGAGTACGATCTACGCTCTCAAGCGCCCGCGCCCGTTCAGTGGCCAGCGACATTAGGACTGTGCGCTTTCGACAACCCATTAGCGAGTCATTATGTGCAGGCCTGTCACCGGCATTGGTGAATCCGTTCGCTGGGAAGGCACAAAAAAACCGCTTTCCAGAGGGGATGTTTGAAAGCGGGTTCGTGGCCACCGGACGCGGCGGGGGCCGCCCGGTATCTATCATACATATGCGCGAAGTGTTGGTTCCACGGCTGGGCAGCGTTTGGCTCGCGTCTAGCCTTCCACACTCTGCAAGCCGCGCCGATGGCGCTTGCAAGGACGACGGGAGAACACCATCTAAAGTTGATAGCGAACAAGCTGGAAACGTCGGTTCGAGTCCGGCGGCCCCGACCAATCGGGGTTTCGTCTAGGGTCAGGACGCCACACTTGATAAACGCCGCTCGCTTCCGGTCGAGCGGCGTTTTCGTACTTCTGTAAAAGCGAACGAACGGCCGCCTTGTGAAAGGGCGAGCCGTTCTTTTTCGGGTTCGTCATTCCCTTACGCCTGGGTAGGGTCAACTTGGCCTGCTGCCTGTCCACTGAACCGGCAGCAGGCCAGAGAGACCCACCCGGCGGGGCATTTTTTTGTGCGCGACTTCGATAAACCACGGATGATCCTGCGATTGTAGGCCTATCTTCCAGCAGCCGAGATGTGCAACTTGGCTTAACGATCGATCTCTCCGAACACGATGTCGAGCGAACCAATGATCGCGGAGACATCGGCGATCATGTGGCCCCGACACAAGAAATCCATTGCCTGCAGATGGGCGAAGTAGGGTGCGCGGATCTTGCACTGATACGGAACATTGCCTCCATCCGAAACCAGATAAACGCCGAACTCGCCCTTAGGCGCCTCGACAGCGGCATAAACCTCACCGGCGGGCACGTGATGCCCTTCCGTGTAAAGTTTGAAATGATGGATCGTCGCTTCCATCGAACGTTTCATCGTAGCACGCGGCGGCGGCGTGATCTTCTGGTTCGGAATCGCCACCGGCCCCCGGCCTTCCGGTGAACGCAGCTTTTCCAGACATTGCTTCATGATCCGAACCGGCCTCGGCGGAAGCGGAGGCCGGAACGCGCATCCAAACAGCGCCGTAGTGACGGTCCGGAGGCGGCGTAAATGCAACGGAAGCGCCGCGCCGGCTGTGCCGGCGTTCGCCCTCGCCTCGCCTGCAGCGCGAATAGCGCTGCTGGCTCGCCCAGTTTCGGTCATCGTCAATCACCAGATCACGCACGATCAGCACGGGATGGAGCCGGTGAGCGACAGCGCAGGGTTCGGCGTCGTTTTGGCCTTCGGCCTATTGGTGCTCAACTGGCTGGCGATCCGCTATATCGATGTTGTCGCCTGGCTGGCGAGCTTCTGATGCGCACGCCGTTCCACCCCCCGGTGCGAGGAACGGGAGAGCACCAAGGACGGCGACGAAATAGCAGGGCGGTACAACCCGCCCCAAGACTGGTTGAGGAGCGCCCCACCGTCATGAAGCCAATGAACGAAGAGCACCTCGCGGTCCTACGCAGGCACATGGTCGAGATGATTGCAATCCATACCGACCTTGCAAGCGAAGAACTCGGCAAGGCGGCGCTCGATGAGCGGGTGATGGCAGCGATGCGGCGAGTGCCGCGGCATCTCTTCGTGCCAGCCTCGGTTGCACCTTATGCCTACCAGGACATGCCGCTGCCGATCGGCTTCGATAAAACCGTCTCGCAGCCATTCATCGTCGCTCTCATGACCGATCTCCTCGCGCTGCAACCGCACGAGGTAGTGCTCGAGATCGGCACCGGCCTGGGCTATCAAACCGCAATCCTCGCGCAGCTCGCCGGGCAAGTTTGGAGCGTAGAAATCATCGAGGAATTCGCAAGCCGTGCGGAGGCTCTCCTGCAGGAGCTAGGCTTATCCAATGTCGGCATTCGTGTCGGAGACGGGTCTCGCGGCTGGCCCGAGCACGCCCCATTCGACAAGATCCTGGTCACGGCGGCGGCTGAGCAGACACCGCCGGCTTTTCTGAAGCAACTCAAGCCGGGGGGACGGCTGGTTCTGCCTTTGGGATCTAAAGAAGCACAGTTTCTGACTGTCATCGACAAGGATGCGGCAGGGCAGCTCGAGACCCGGAAACTCATCCCGGTTCGGTTCAGCCGGCTCGAAACGGTCACATGAGGGGTGCGGCTGCGCGGAGCCGTGGCGGAAGATCAGGATAACGCGCGCCGCATCGATCACACGGGCGCTGGATGGCATCGCCGATCTTTTGACGTCCATGCCGCAACGCTAACTCGTCGAGCAGGCCTGCAGCCGCCGGTCGCAGCCGCTGGCGATCATGCCGGCGCGGTCGTATTGCGCGCTTCTCAAAGACCCTTATCCAGCCTACTGTGTGCCTACCAGAGGGCAAATGGGTCGCTCATCTGGGAAATGACGGCCAAAGCTCAAGGAATTCGCCCAGTGGCCAACACGTAGCGGGCAGGGGGTAACGGTGGATCTCAAAGACAGGCGCCTCTGGTACGGCGTGGTAGCCGTGATCGTGGTATTGGTCGTGATTGCGTATGCGGCTGGTTGGTTTGGCGGCACACCGATACCAGCGCCGCAGCAGTGAGAGCGATCGTCATTCTCGCTTGGCGGCAGCTGACTGCTCAGTCTCTAAAGGTCGAAGGAAGGGACACCTGATTGGCTGTTTCGCTGGTTCGGCTACCATCCTGACGACGCACAGCCTGG
>NZ_JAMYSE010000102.1:0-22661 GCF_040321795.1 Mesorhizobium sp. M0244
GGGTCATATGGGGGGGGTATTCCCCCAGGGCCCCGCCGCGGCTAGATTCATGGCCGCGGCCGGTTCAGCACCAATTCCGGCGCTGGACGCCATTGCGGCGCTGTTCGGACTGACCGCGGCGGAAAGGCGCGTCGCCGGTCACGTTGCCGCCGGCCTGACGCGAAAGGAAATCGCCGCAGCCGGCGGCGTCTCGGACGGCACCGTCAAGTCGCAGCTGGCGACGATCTTCGACAAGACCGGTACCGGCGATCAGCGCGAGCTCGAACTCTTGATGCGCGAATTGTCGCCGCCGTTGCGCTCCAGTTGATTTGCGCCGGTTTCCCGGACCGGCGGTGGTCCAAGGAGCTCGGCCGGTAAGTTTTCCAAGCCTTTAAGAACATCGTCCGCAAAATCTGCGAAACGAAACCGGCATCGTTGCAATTCGGCCAAAATCATGGTGCGGTCGTTCGCGGTCCAGAAACGCGGCGCTGTGCTCGGCTGGAAAGAAAATGGTTTCTGGCGCGGATCTCAATCTTTGACACCGACATCTACCGAGCGGCTGCTCCCCTACCTCTTCCTGCTTGGGCTGATCGTAATCGCGGTCGCTTTCCGGCCACTGCTGCCCGTCGACGAAACGCGATATCTCAGCGTCACCTGGGAAATATATCTGAGCGGACAGGTCTTCGTCCCGACGATGAACTTCGCGCCCTATCTGCAGAAGCCGCCGCTGCTGTTTTGGCTCATCGACCTTGTCTGGAGCATTTTTGGCGCCAGCCGGCCGGCGGCGATGCTGGTCATCTTCGCCGCCTCCTCGCTCGTCATCTGGCTGACGACGACTTTGGCAAAGACCCTGTTTCCCGGCCGCGACGACATCGCACGGCGCATCCCCTGGCTGGTCGCCGGAAGCAGCGTGTTCGTCATCTATTCGACGCTGATCCTGTTCGACCTGTTGCTGACGGTCTTCGTGCTCGCCGCGCTGTTGTCGTTGATTGCCTTTGCCCGGAGCGGCAACCGCTGGCACGCCATATTGGCCGGGCTGTTCATCGGAATGGGCGTGCTGACGAAAGGCCCGGTGGTGCTCATCCATATCGGCGCACCCATCCTGTTCTATCCGTTCTGGCGCGACCGGCGGGCGGGACTGGCGACGCCGAACTTCCTCGCTGGAGTGGGCCTGGCAGTGCTCGCCGCGTTAATTCCGGTGGCGATCTGGCTGGTGCCGGCGACCATCCTGACGAAAGGCGATTTCGTCTACGATCTCGTCTGGAACCAGTCGGCGGGGCGCGTCACCGGCAATTTGCGCAATTCGCACGGCCGGCCGTTCTATTTCTACCTGCTGCTGCTGCCGGTCATGTTCATACCGTGGATCTTCATACCCGAGGTGTGGCGGTTGAAGCTGCGCACGCGGATACGCAGCCTGATCGACGCGAAGTCGCCGGATCTGCGCGCCTTGCGCCTGCTGTCGTTCTCGTTCGTTGCCGTGTTGCTGGTGTTCAGCGCGATATCCGGCAAGCAGCCCCACTATGTCGTGCCGATGTTGCCGTTCGTGACCATCCTGTTCGGATATTTCATGGCGGAGATCCCGCTCGCCAGGCTGAAAAGCTCGGCCGTCGTCATGCTTGTCATTTTCGGCATCGGCCACGCGGTGGCATCGGCAACTGCGTTCAAACGCTATGACCTGACGCCGCTCGCCAACTTCATCGACGAGCGAAAGGATGCGGACTGGGCCGTGGCTTTCGACTATCAAGGCGAACTCGGCTTTCTGGCCCGGTTGCAAAGGCCATTCGAAAGCACCGACAAACCGGAAGAATGGCTTAGCTCGCATCCCAGCGGCTATGTCATCGACAAGGTTCCCAAGGATCCCGGGACTGCAGGGCAAATCGCGTTCCGGCTTCGCGTCGAACGCGGTTATCTCGTCGTGCTGAAGGGACAGCATTGACGATCGTCCCCGGTATGCGAGTTCGTCCCCCGCGCGGGAGATGAAGGCGTTGCTGCTCCGTGGTTCCATCGCTCGATAGAACCGGGAGGTATTTCATGCGCAAGCTCATCTCGACAATGCTTTTTGTCCTATCGCTCGCCGTGATCGGCCTTGCCGCCGATCCGGCGTGGAGTTTCAAATGTCAGTCCGGAACGATCGGGCAAGGCAGTTGCTCCTGCTCCGGGACCGCCGACTGCACCGACATGCGGCATTCGAAAATGTGCAAGGGCGACCTGAATTGCGGTTCGGGCAAATGCTCCTGCACGGCCGCGTTGATAAGCGATCCCGGCCCGAAAACCCCCAAGCCCAAGGTCGTCGCGCCGAAGGCGACGACCAAGGGCGCCGTGAAGCAGTAGACATCCACTCCGAAGAACCGGCGGCGGCTCGACGTCGCTGGTCCGCCCGGTGTTTCACGGTCCATCCCCCGTGCGGGCGATGAATCGCCATCGAAGAAATGGTGTTGTCCAGCCGGAGGGTGGTTTCCAACCACGGAGCGAGGGTACCATGTTGAAAACCTGCACGATGCTGTTCTTCTGCCTGATGGCGGCCACCGCGGCCGCCCAGCCGCCGCCTTCGGGGCCGCCGGTTCCCAGTGCGACACTTGCCTCATGCAATCCCGCACAATCGAACAAGCCCTGCAAAGCCGATCTCGGCGTGTTCCTGATCACCAACACCGTCCGCAACCTGGCGCAAGCCAAGGTAGACGCCACCAACGCACAGTTAAGCGCCCAGGGACGATCGTCGCGCGCATCGATCGAATCGCTGAAGCAATGGCGGCCGTCGCGCTTTGCGACGCAGATGCTGAACCAGCCGAACAGCTGGTTTGTCAAAGTTCCCTATATCCTGACCATCAAAGTCTCGATCCCGGTGACGTCCGACCGCCACATCGGCATTCCCATAGACGTCAACGTCTTCTGCAGCCGCTGGCAGACCGATTCCAGCCAGGTCATCATCCGCTCGCAACCCGGCCCGGCGAGCTTCGAAGGCGGCAACGTCCTCGAAGACGTTTTCAACGTCGGCAATTACATCGACGCCCAGGTACGCAGCTCGTTTTCGGCACCGCTGCCGGTGACGACGCCGGTTCCGAATTCGAAATGCTCGGCCATAGACGGCTCCGATGCCGGCACGCAAGCCACCGGCGATGATCTCATCTTCTGGACCGTGCCGCGGCGCGGCCTGGTGGTGACGGACGCCATAGCCAAGCCGACGGTTGAAGTGACATTCGACAGCCTCACGCGCCTGGCAGCCCGCGACTTCCACAACAATGTGGTCTATGCGGTATCCGAGGCCATAAACCTCAACGTCTACGCCAATCAGGACGGCCTTCAGAAGGCGCTGACGATGCGCGAAGGCGACGTGGCTGCGCTGAACCTTCCCGCACTCAGGCTCGACGCGCGAAAATACGATTCGCTGGTCGTCATCGGCAATGTCGACCAGCCGCCGAACGATCCCAGAGACAGCGCCTTCGCGGTAGCGGCCAAGACTGCGGGATTCGGTGCCGGTTCCAAGATCATGCAGATCCCGAAGTGGTATTCGAGGCCTCCGGACCAGTTCAATCACAAGCCTACATGGATCAGAGTTCCGGGCTACGAGCTGCACTATACGGTACGCTATCTCAACAGCGGCGGGCTGGCCGTCGACGGTGGAGCCAGTACGGTCCGGCCCCCAAAAGTCGCCGTTCCGATAAAGACGCTCATCAAGCCGAAAACGCCCTGACGCGGCCGCTCGCGGATGACGGCGGCAGTTCAGACTGCTGCCGCCCCCCGCGCGGCAGATGCGGCAGGCCCGGCTTCATGGCCTGATCTTGCGGGAACAAACGCGCCGCTTCGCCAAGAGCGAGTGGCGCCATCGATGGAGACAAACGATGCTGCACCTTCCCCACACCATGCCCGCCGCGCGGATCATTGCGGCAATCTCACTGCTTGCTTTACCGAACTTCTTGCCGCCGGTCACGAGCCCGGCGAACGCTTTGCCGGTCAGCCAATCCTGCCGGATCACCACCTATTACAAGACGGCGGCGAAGGCGACGGAGGTTGGCGTGCGCTCGACGTGCCAGGGCGTTAAAAAATGGGGCGTCACCTCGAAATATTACGAGGTCGAAAAAATCGAAGCCGCTACGCCCCCGCACACGTCGGGCGGCGGCGGCAGCCTGCCGTGCGAGTTTCTCGCTGCCGGTTGCTCCAACCTGCCTGAGAAACGCAACTGAGCGTCAGGCGAACGAGCTATCCGAGTGGCTTCTCCAAAACCAGCGCCGGCAACCCTGAGGCGCCACCGCAATCGGCCGTGTTACCGGCGGGCAAGAACCCCCTCGAGCGGTAGAAGGCGATGGCCGGAGCATTTGCTTCCTCGACCTCGACGCGCAGCGTTCGGGCCTCCGGAAAGCTGGCCTCGATCTCGTCCAGCAGCGCCTGGCCGATGCCTTGCCTCTGCCAGGCAGGATGCACGTAAAGCTGGTTCAGCATGACGATCCTGGCATCCGTGGTGGCGGCGGCGAAAGCCATGCCGCCAATGCTTTTGCCGTCGTCGGCGACCAGGAACTCCGAGTTCGGCCGCGTCAGCCGCGCTTTGAGCGCGGCGATCGAATGCCATTCATCGGTGATTTCGGTAACCCGCGCCGCGCCGTAGATGGCGTCATAGGTGGCATGCCACGTCTCGATCAGCAATGCGCGCACCGCCGCCAGATCGCGCTCGCCGGCGGTGCGGATGAACATCCTACTCGATCCCGAGCTTGGCCTTGACCAGCTCGTTGACCGCTTGCGGATTGGCCTTGCCGCCGGTCGCCTTCATCACCTGGCCAACGAACCAGCCGGCCATGGTCGGCTTGGCGCGCGCCTGCTCGACGTTGTCCGGGTTGGCCGCGATCACCTCGTCGACCGCCTTTTCGATGGCGCCGGTGTCGGTGACCTGCTTCATGCCACGGCTTTCGACCAGCTGACGAGGATCGCCGCCCTCGTTCCAGACGATCTCGAACAGATCCTTGGCGATCTTGCCGGAGATGGTGCCTTCCTTGATCAGGTCGATGACCGTACCAATCTGGTCGGGCGAAACAGGAGCGTTTTCAATATCCTGGCCGGCCTTGTTCAATGCACCCAGCAGATCGTTGATGACCCAATTGGCGGCGAGCTTGCCGTCGCGCCCGGCCGCCACCTTCTCGAAATAATCGGCAATCGCCTTTTCCGACACCAGGATCGAGGCGTCGTAGGTCGACAGGCCGAGCGAAGCGATCAGCCGCGTCTTCTTGGCGTCCGGCAGTTCCGGCAGGTCCTTTGCCAACTCGTCGACATAGGCCTGGTCGAATTCCAGCGGCAGAAGGTCGGGATCCGGGAAATAGCGATAGTCGTGCGCTTCTTCCTTGGAGCGCATCGAGCGCGTCTCACCCTTGTTGGGGTCGAACAGCCGCGTTTCCTGCTCGATCCTGCCGCCGTCCTCGAGGATGGCAATCTGGCGGCGCGCCTCATAGTCGATCGCCTGGCCGATGAAACGGATCGAGTTGACGTTCTTGATCTCGCAGCGCGTGCCGAATTCGCCGCCGGGCCGGCGCACCGAGACGTTGACGTCGGCGCGCAGCGAGCCTTCGTCCATATTGCCGTCGCACGTGCCGAGATAGCGCACGATGGTGCGCAGCTTGGTGACGTAGGCCTTGGCTTCATCGGCGGAGCGCATATCCGGCTTGGAGACGATCTCCATCAGCGCCACGCCGGAGCGGTTGAGATCGACATAGGACATCGTCGCATGCTGGTCGTGCATCGACTTGCCGGCATCCTGCTCCAAATGCAGGCGCTCGATGCCGACCTCGATGTCCTCGAACTCGCCCTGCCGATCCGGGCCGACCGAGACGATCACCTTGCCCTCGCCGACGATCGGCTGCTTGAACTGCGAGATCTGGTAGCCCTGCGGCAGATCGGGATAGAAATAGTTTTTCCTGTCGAAGACGGATTTGTGGTTGATCTCAGCCTTCAGGCCAAGCCCGGTGCGGATCGCCTGCTTGACGCATTCCTCGTTGATGACCGGCAGCATGCCGGGCATCGCCGCATCGACCAGGCTGACATTGGCATTGGGAGCGGCGCCGAAAGTGGTCGAGGCGCCGGAAAACAGCTTTGCCTGCGAGGTCACCTGCGCGTGGACCTCGAGGCCGATGATGATCTCCCAGTCGCCGGTGGCGCCGGGAACCAGGCGCTTGGCGTCGGGCGTGCGGGTATCGATGATGCTCATAGGGGCCTGCATATTGGAATTGCGGATATGCGAGAACGCATATTTGATGTGCAACTTCGCTAGTGCAAACCGCCAAAAGAGACAAGCGCAAAGCCGCAGGCTGGCCTGTTCCGCCGCTTTCGCCGCTCATCCCAATGGAGAGTGGATGTCCACTTACGCTCAGGCTCGGTAAGGCCCTGACCTCCTAGCCGCATCTACGGCGCCGCCCGTCCTTTTGGACGCGCAAAGGACGCCGTGCGCTATGCCGTGGCGATATAGGCCCTGATCTCCTCGGCCTCGCGCTCGACATCCTCGATGCGCCGCTTGACTACGTCGCCGATCGACACGATGCCGTCGAGCAGCCCGTTCTTTTCCACCGGCAGATGGCGGAAGCGGCCCTTGGTCATGATCTCCATGACCTCGTTGACGGTGTGGTTCTCGTTGCAGATCTTCACCTTAGGCGTCATCGCCGAGCGGATGGCAAGGTCGAGCGCCGCCGCCCCTTCCTTGGCGAGCACCCGCACCACATCGCGCTCGGAAAGAATGCCGACGATCTTGTGATCGCCGTTGGTGATGACCAACGCGCCGATCCTGTGTTCGGAGAGCATGCGAATGGCTTCGCTGAGCTTTTCGTTCGGCCCGAGCGTCACCACGTCGTGGCCTTTTGCCTCGAGAATTGCCTTAACAGTCATGGCGTCCTCCTCTGTATTTCCTGCCGGCTCCTGCCCTGGCCGGCTTTCCCTAGTATGAACATGGTGCGCCGCGATCGGTTTCATTTCAAGTGCGGAGGTCTCAGGTGTCCGGCTCGTCCGCCTGTTGGGGCGCCTGCTCTCGCCGGTCAAAAAACCGCAGGCCGAAGAAGCCGGCAAGAAAGCCGCCAATATGGGCTTCCCAGGCGATCTGGCCGTCGATGCCGGGCGCCAAGCCGAAGAGGCCGGTCGCCAGGTTGATCACCATCCACATGGCGAGAAAGGTGACGACGCCGCGCGAGCGCAGCACCGCCTCCATCGGCAAAGGCTGGCCGGCGAAGGCGGCCTTGCCCGACGAGCGGTCGATGCGGAAGCCGTAGCGCGCCGCCGCACCCATCATGCCGGAAATCGCGCCGGAAGCGCCGACCAGCGGCGCCTCGCCAAGCGGATGCATGGCCCAGAACAGTGCCACCGCCGCCAATCCGGTCGCGGCGAAGAACAGGCTGAAGCGCAACGCGCCGAAGCGGTTGGCCAGCGGTGAGCCGAAGGCCGCGAGCCACACCATGTTGACGGCAAGATGGGCAAAGCCGCCATGCAGGAAGGCATAGGTAAAGGGGCTTGAAAACGCGAAGAAATCCAGGTCGAAGCGGCCTGAATAGCGGATCGGCACAAAGGCTGCCCGTATCAGCAGTTCAAAGTCCTGGTCTTCGGTCAGCCAATAGACCCGGATCAGATGGACGGCGACGCAGATGCCGATCACCGCCAGCACAACGGGAGGCAGGTTGAACACCGGTTCGCGGCGCTGCTCCGGTTCGCGGGCGGCAGGCCCGCTCTCGCCCTGCTCGATCTCCGGTGGGCTTTCTGGGTCGCTCATATGGCTTGCACTCAGTCGCTGGATTGGACTTCGCGAGCATGTAGATCACGGCCAACCGAATCACAAACGGCGAATCAGGCAGCCCGAATCAAAAAAGAAGCCGTCCAAGGTTTCCCTTGAACGGCTGGTCGAGCCCCCTTGCTCCCCCTGAACTCTTGACTGAAGTGCTGCCGATCGTCGCAAAACGACCGCTTCTGGAGTGGTTTTGGTGTGCCACAGGCCTGGCCGGCGCGCAACGTAAACCACTTGTTAACCTTAACCGCCCCGACCCGTGAACAAGTATTAACGATGCTGGCACGCATCCTGCTCCGCAACGCATGTAGGTCATCGGAGGGCGCCCTTCTGTTCACCGATGGGACATCAGAAGACAGAATGCGCGGAGCAGCATAGCATGAACCAGAACGGATCGATCACGCTGTTCCATTATTGGAACCGGTTGCGTGACGGACGCCCTGCCCCGAAGCGCTCGGAAGTCGAACCGGCCGATATCAAGTCGCTGCTGGCCGACACGTTCATCCTGGAAAAGGACACGCGCGGCGAAGCGGTGTTCCGGCTCGCGGGCACCAGGCTCTGCGCGGTCTATGGCCGCGAACTCAAGGGGTTTTCGTTCCCGTCACTGTGGCGCGAGAAGGACCAGCGGCTAATCTCACGGCTGACCGATGGCGTCTTCGACCTGAAATCGGTGGTGCTCATCACCTATGAGGGTTTCAGCCGCAACGGCCGTTCCAACAGGTTCGAGCTGCTCGCGCTGCCGCTCGACGGCGGTGTCGAGAGCCCGCGTTGCCTCGGCGTTATAAGTGCCGTCGAAAAGCCCTTCTGGCTGGGTGCCGACCCGGTTCTCGACGCGTTGATCGATTCGATCCGTGTCGTCGATCCCGACAAGGAACCGATGTTCGTGAAGAACCGGCCGGCGATAGAGGTTCCCTCGCTCGCCCCGTCGGAATTCGACCCGCCCGAGACGATTTCGGCGCTCGGCCAGGCCCGCCGCATCCGTCACTTGGTCGTCTTCGACGGCGGACGCGAGGAATGATCCCAAAGCTTAAAGCAACAGTGCCGGGCTTTCCCCTTTGTTAACCTGCTTTGTTGTAGTTTTCCGCTGAAATTCCCCGCATCCAAGCGCGGAATGCCGAACGGGGTATGGCAGTGATGAGGTCAGCGGCGGTCGACCATGCACCGTCCCAAGCTGAAAGGCGTAACTTTCAGCGCGTCCGTGTGAAAATTTACGGACGTTTCATGCTGGAGGACCGCACCGAACATCCGTGCCAGGTCGTCGACATGTCGCCCGGCAACGTCGCGCTTCGCACCGAGCGCGTCGGCCTGCCGGGCGAAAAGGTCATTGCGTATATCGATCACATCGGCCGCATCGAAGGCGTCATCACCCGCACCTCGCAGGATGGCTTTGCAATGACCATCATCGCGTCGGACCGCAAGAGGGACAAGCTCGCCGCGCAACTGACCTGGCTTGCCAACAAGCACGAGCTCGACCTGCCGGAAGACCGCCGCCATGAACGCGTGGCGCCGCGCAACCCGACCAGCGTGCTGCAGCTTGCCGACGGACGGCAGTACCAGTGCCGCATCATCGACCTGTCGCTGTCGGGCGCCGCGATCGAGATCGACGTCAAGCCGGCGATCGGCGTCCAGGTCACGCTGGGCACCATGCGCGGCCAGGTGGTGCGCCATTTCGAAGATGGCGTCGCCATCGAGTTCGCCGTCATCCAGCGGCCGGAAACGCTCGACACCGAATTCAGCTCACCGCGCGGCTGACGTAGAAGCGCCAGCGCCATCCGAGAAGAGAGGCTGGCGATCCTTCGCGCCCCCTTGTGTCCTGCCGGACATCTCCCCCACGAGGGGGGAGATCGGCAGCTTCGGCGCCCCGCTCTCTCCTGCGACGCTGTAGATTGGCGAAAGCCGAGATGAAGGCCAATCTCCCCCCTTGTGGGGGAGATGTCCGGCAGGACACAAGGGGGGCGCTGTCCCGCCAACGTATGCTCGAACAGGGCCGGCGAAGCGCTTGAAGGGGTCGCCTAAAAACATGAACAATCTTATACTTGATTGATTCAAATTTTATGCGTGTTCTATTGGCGTTTTACTTAATGTCTACTTCGCGCTTTTGCGTCAAATAAATCCAGCCGTGTCATTGTCTCCTCAAACGGGGAGACTGAATAATGAAAAAGACGAGGGGCAAGCTGTTGCTGGTGGCAATAGCGATGCAGCTTTTCGGCTGGGGGACTGCAAATGCGGTGGAGCCGGCCTTCATGCACACCGGCGGGCGCACCACACAGCCGGTCGGTCACTACGAATTGTGCCAGCAGCTTCCGCAGGAATGCAATCAGAGGACGCCGAACCGGGCACCGGTCGAACTCACCCGCAAGCTGTGGGCGACGATCGTCAAGATCAACAATTCGGTCAACAGCAAGGTCGCGCCGCGCACCGACATGGAAATGTGGGGCAAGGAAGAAGTCTGGTCGTTTCCCAACGGCGTCGGCGACTGCGAGGATTATGCGCTGGAAAAGCGCCGCGAGTTGATGAGCATCGGCATTCCGGCCGGCGATCTGCTGATGACGGTTGTCCGCCAGCGCAACGGCGACGGCCATGCGGTGCTGACCGTGCGCACCAGCCTTGGCGAGTTCATCCTCGACAATCTCCAGCCTAAGGTGCTGTCCTGGACCAATACCGACTACACCTACCTGAAACGCCAGTCCGAGCGGAATTCCGGCGCTTGGGTAACGATCAACGACGGCCGCTCCGACGCGGTCGCCAGCGTCCGCTGAGGACGCGACGCAAAACCCGGTCGAGTCCCCACCCGCCCCGTCCCCACCGACCGGGTTTAGGAGCCGGCCCCGTCCCCGGGCCGGCTCCACCATTTCTAGGCAAGCGCCACCAGGCAATCCCGCGTTGAAACTAGACCTTTTTCAGCCCCGCCTTGAACCGCTTGCCGTTGGCGACGTAGTGCGCGGCCGAGGCGCGCAGCCTGGCGATAGCGGCGTCGTCCAGCGTCCTGACCACGCGCGCGGGTGAGCCGACGATCAGCGAATTGTCGGGGAATTCCTTGCCTTCGGTGACCAGCGCGCCGGCGCCGACCAGCGAATTGTTGCCGATCCTGGCGCCGTTCAGCACGATGGCGCCCATGCCGATCAGGCTGTTGTCGCCGATCGTGCAGCCATGCAGCAAGGCGCGGTGGCCGATCGTGCAGCCTTGGCCGATGGTCAGGGCAAAGCCGGGATCGGTGTGCATGATTGTGTGTTCCTGCACATTGCTGTCGGCGCCGATGACGATCGGCTCGTTGTCGCCGCGGACGACGACGCCGAACCAGAAGCCGGCATTGCGGCCGACCCGCACATCGCCGATCAGCGTGGCGTCGGGCGCGATCCAGTTGCTGTCGGCGTCCTCGAAAGCCGGCGCTTTCCCGTCAATCGCGTAGATCGGCATCGCTGTCTCCAGATCGTTCTCACACCGACAAGCCGCCAGACCCTAGAAGCGAAGCCGCCCATGAAGCAATGGGGATCACCACCATCCCCAGCGCCAGCGCCCAGATGGTGGCGGTGCAGCCGCAGGAGACCAGACCCAGCACCGAAATGCGACGCTCGCGCCAGGCGTCCAGCGCCTCGTTGGCAAACATCAGCGGCCCGGCGCAAGCAGTCGCGGCGAGCGAGCGCAGCATGTGCTTCGACGACACATAGGGTTGGACGAAGGCAAGTCTGCGGCCGGCGATCAGCTCCATCGCCGATCCGGCCAGGCCGCAAGCCGTCAGCCCAGCCATAAAACTGAATATGATTTGTTCGACCAGGCCCATCTTTACCCTCCGTTTACCATGAAATCGCACAGTCGCCTGCAAAAGCTGCGTAGCAAGAGCCGTGCCGCGCCGAGATGTGCCGCTCAGGCACACCCGATGGAACGGCGACGGCAAACGAGGATCGCGATGAAGCAGGCAGTCGCCACAGAGGGCCCGCAACCCAGCGTCGTCGATTCGACGCTGATGAAGCGGGTGTTTTATGCATTCGCGACGCTGGCGCTGCTGTCGGTGGCAATCAGCCTCGGCGGCAAATGGTTCGGCCGCTCGATCGCCATGGCCGGGTACACCGACGACACCACGGTCCACGAGGTCGTCATCGGCAACAACGTCGTCGCCGTGCCGGCCAATGTCATCCGCTTTGCCCAGGCGCGGCGCGACGGCATCGCCTCGCGGCTCGATCTCTATGTGCGCTATCCCGAGATGGACGGCTACAGCGAGGCCGCCCGTGACGACTTCAACCACACCGGAGCCAGCAAGGACATCGTGTTCCTGTCGTTCGAGCCGCAAATGATGTCGCGCGACATGAGCGGCCGCTTCGCGCCGATCTACAGCGCGCTGATCGCCCAGCCCGGCACGCCCGGCCCTGGCGGGACGCTGCTCTATACGTTCAGCGACAAATCAGGCTATCTCAACGAAGTGCTGGCGGTCGCCAACCGCCCCGGCAAGGATCCGTTCGTTGCCCGCTGCCTGAGCGGCCCGAGCGCGGACGAATCGCTGGCGCCCTGCGAACGCGACATCCTGGTCGGCGATAATCTCAGCCTCACTTACCGCTTTCCCCGGGAATTCCTGGGCGAGTGGCAGGCGCTCGACGCAGCGATTTTGGGCGAGGCAGCGCGTGTCCTGAAGACGGGGCGGTAGGCAACGAAACGGGCCGTTACGTTGTGATCCTTCGCGCCCCACTGTCCCGCCGGCGCCAGCCGCAATTCCGGCTCAGGCCAGATCGATGTCGAGGATCGCCATCGAGAAATTATAATCGCCGTCGTCCTCGTCCTTGAAGACGATGCCGAGGAACTCGTCGCCGACATAGACCTCGGCCGAATCTTCCTTGCGCGGCCGCGCCTTCACTTCGAGTTTGGGGTTCTGGAAGGTGCGCTTGAAATAGGCGTCCAACTTTCTGATTTCGTCCGGCTTCAACAGTCTTCTCCGATCGTCGGCTTCTTCGTTTGAGCGCGCTTCTGGCACGTCGACAATGGCCATGTAAAGGCAAGCCGGCGAGAGAACACGGGCAATCGCCTCACGTTTGCGCTGCCCCTCATCGCCCTGCCGGGCACTTCTCCCCGTATAGTGACGGGGAGAAGGACGCCTTCGCAAAGAATTTCGCCAATCTCCAGCGTTATAGAAACAGTGCCGAGGCTGCAGTCAGCCCCTTCTCCCCGTCACTATACGGGGAGAAGATGCCGGCAGGCAGATGAGGAGCGGCGCCGACATCGATAGTTGGTCCGACGCGACAAGCCCCTGCTCGAGCACTCAGATGTCGAAGCTGACGACGTGGTCCATCGTCTGCGACGGCAACAGCTGATCCATCTGCCGCGAGGGCTGGTCGCAGCCGGTCTCGCCGACGACGCGGGCCGGCACGCCGGCAACCGTCTTGTTGTGCGGCACCGGCGATAGCACCACCGAGCCGGCCGCGATCTTCGAGCAATGACCGATCTCGATGTTGCCGAGGATCTTGGCGCCGGCGCCGATCAGCACCCCGTAGCGGATCTTGGGATGACGGTCGCCGCCGGCCTTGCCGGTGCCGCCCAGCGTCACGCCGTGCAGGATCGACACGTCGTCCTCGATCACCGCCGTCTGGCCGACGACGAGGCCGGTGGCGTGGTCGAGGAAGATGCCCTTGCCGATGCGGGCGGCCGGATTGATGTCGGTCTGGAACACCGAGGACGACCGGCTCTGCAAATAGAGCGCGAAATCCTGGCGGCCCTGGTTCCACAGCCAATGCGCCAGCCGGTGCGTCTGGATGGCATGAAAACCCTTGAAATAGAGCACCGGCATGATGAAGCGGTCGCAGGCCGGATCGCGGTCGTAATAGGCCTGGATATCGACGCGCACCGTCGTCGACCAGTCCTCGTCGTCGGCCGCCATCGCCTTGAAGGTCTGGCGGATGAGGTCGGAGCCTATGTCCTGGTGGGCGAGGCGCTCGGCCAGCCGGTGAATGACCGCTTCTTCCAGGTTTTCCTGATTGAGGATGGTCGAATAGAGGAACGCTGCCAGCAGCGGATCGCGGTTGACCGCTTCCATCGCTTCGTCGCGGATCGAACGCCAGATCGGATCTACCGGCTGCACCATGGTGGGACGGGAAATCGTAACGCTATTCATCTGATGTCTCCGGCCATCTAATGTCTCCGGCTTGGCGGCTTGCCTATTCTCCGGCCGCTCCTATAAGCCAGATCATAGCACGGGTGAACTCAATTTTCCTTAGTGCTTCGTCAAATGGATTTGGTTCGCGGAATTTCAAGCAGCCATGGAAAACGCAGCCTTGATGGACGAGAAGCTGAAGCGCGAGCTTTCGGCGCTCTACAAGGCCGAGGATCGCCACTATCACAGCCTTGGCCACATCGAGGCGATGCTGGCGCTGGCCAACGATTACAAGGCGTTGCTGCACGATCCTGAAGCGGTCGAAGCGGCGATCTGGTTCCACGACGCGATCTATGACAGCCGCGCCAGGGACAACGAGGCGAGGAGTGCCGCACTTGCCGAGAAAAAGCTCGCCGGCCGCGCCGACGCACAGCGCCTCGGCCGCATCGCGGCGATGATCGCTGCCACCGCCGGCCACGAATTGCCCAGCCTGCAAAGCCCCGGCGACGAACATTTTGTCCGTGACGCCGCGCTGTTCCTCGACATGGACCTGGCGATCCTGGGTGCTGTGCCTGACGTGTTCGACGCCTATGAACAGGCGGTCCGCCGGGAATATGGCTGGGTCGAGGCGCCGATGTGGCGCGCCGGCCGTGCTGCTGTCCTAAAGGGCTTCCTCGCCCGCCCGCATATCTTCCACAGCGAGGAATTCCGCCGGCGATTCGAAACCCAGGCCCGGCAAAACATGGCGCGCTCGCTCAAGGCGCTTGGGCACAGCCCGGGCGGATCGTAGCCCGACGCGTCGCTCGCTTGCCTGCCGGAGAGTTGCCCGAAATCAGGTAAACGCGCCGATGGTCGATGCCATTCCCCACAGCATGAACACCCCGGCCGCAAGCGACGCGCCGTTGACCACGATGCCAGCCAGACCGAGCACACGACTGTCGTTCGAACGACCGAGCGCCATCAACCCGAAAACCACGCCGGTAAGATGTGCCAATGGCCCGGCCAGAAAAAATACCGCGGCGAAGAAGCCTGTCGCACTGTTCTGGAGCAGTGGGGACGCGTCGCTCGGCATTGCTATCAATGCGGTGATCGCAATCGCCCCTACCGCCAATGCGGCCAGCGCTAGAATAACGGATCGTTTGCCGAACGTGCTTTTCGCAACAACGCCCGGCAAAGCGGCGTCGCTTCTTCCCCATTGTGCCATCGTACCCCCTACCCTTCGTTCAGCGTGGCGGTTTTGAACCGATCCACACGCGCGCTTATTTACTCCTGTATCGTTGCAAAACCGCTAAGGACCCCAGCTTCAGGCCCGATGGCCGCTCTTGGGGAGCCATCCATCAGAGCGGATGCTCGGCATAAAACTCCAGCACACGCTGCTTGAACGTCTTGTCGCCGACCGCCAGCATGTGGTCGCGACCTTCGATGTGAAACGCCCTGGCGTTCGGCATCAAGGCGGCGAGCTCATCCGGCGAGCCGCCGATGTCGTCCTTGGTGCCGACGGCGATCAGCGTCGGCTGGGCAATGCGGGCAAGGTCGGCCTCGCTCAGCAATTCGCGGGAGGTGGCGATGCAGGCAGCGAGCGCCCGGCGATCGCTGCGGGTCTGATCGGCGAAGGCACGGAACGAGCGGCCGCGCGGATCGGTAGCGCCTGCCGGATCTTCGGCCAGAAGTGCGTCGGCTATCGGATCCCAGTCGCCGACGCCGTCGACCATGCCGATGCCGAGACCGCCGAAGACCAGCGTCGCCACCTTGTCCGGATCGGAGAGCGCCAGGAACGCCGATATCCGCGCACCCATCGAATAACCCATGACATGGGCGCGTTCGATGCCGAGATGGTTCAAAAGCGCTGCCCCGTCGGATGCCATCCTGGCCGGCGTGTAGTTTGCTTCGTCATAACTTTTCGAGGAAGAGCCATGGCCGCGATTGTCGAAGGCGATGGCGCGGTAGCCGGCGTCGTTCAGCGTCTTGAACCAACCGGGCGACACCCAGTTGACGTAATGGCTCGAGGCAAAGCCGTGGATCATCAGCACCGGATCGCCCTGCCCCGATGCCGGCTGGCGATCGAGGAAAGCAAGGTCGAAACCGTCATGGGAGAAGAACTGCATCGGCCGAAGATCCTGCCCGTTCAGTCGGAATCGACACTCGGCGCATCGCCCTTGTCGGGCGGCGGCATGGCAGGACCCGGCGCCGTGCCGATGGCGGGATGGCGCAGCAGATCGCCGTCCTTAATGCCCTTTTTGGCGGCGGTGCCTGCCCTGAGCTCGAGCACGAAGCGCACCGGTTCGTCCGGCGAGATGATCGCCTCCGACTGCGGCTCGCCTTGCTTGATCGCCCGGATCCGGCCGTCCTGGCCGACAAAGATCAGGTCGAGCGGCATCGGCGTGTTCCTCATCCAGAAACTCACATCTTGCGGCGCGCCGAACACGAACAGCATGCCGTGATTGTCGGCCATGTGCCGCCGGAACATCAGGCCGGCTTCGCGCTCGGCGGGCGTATCGGCGATTTCGACCGAAAAAGAGCGCTCGCCGGCCTTCGTCACCGCGACCAGTGGCGCCGGGTCGACGGGAAGGATCATCGCCTTGCCGTCGGCCGAACTCGGTTGCTGGAAATAGAAGAAGGCGCTTGCGGCGACGATGAGGAAAATCCCGGCGCAGAGCGCGCCCGCCGTCAGCCGGTTCCTGTGAGCCATATGAAATCCTCGGCCGGAACTAATGCGAGACCGGCAAGGTACCCATATCGGGGTGAATTTCGGCAGCCATAAGGCCTTTGTCGCCGCGTCCGAAGCGGACCAGCACCACCTGGCCCGGCCGGAGCTCGGTGATGCCGTAGCGGCGCAGCGTCTCCATGTGGACGAAAATGTCCTCGGTGCCCTCGCCCCGGGTCAGAAAGCCGAACCCCTTGGTGCGGTTGAACCATTTCACCAGCGCCCGTTCGAGGCCGCTTTCCGGCGTCACCGCGACGTGGGTGCGCTGCTCCTGCAACTCTGCCGGATGGATCGCAGTGGTGACATCCATCGAGAGCACGCGGAAAGCCTGCAGCCCACGCTCGCCCTGTTTGACTAGGCAGACGACGCGGGCGCCTTCCAGCGCGGTCTGAAAACCGTCCTTTCGAAGGCATGTCACATGGAGGAGGATATCGCCCGAAGAACCATCATCGGGAAGGATGAAACCGTAGCCCTTGGCCACGTCGAACCATTTGATGGCGCCGGCAATTTCGACGAGATCGGCCGTATCGGCGCTCTCATCCCGCTTCAACGCATCGTTACCGGCCCCGTCCCGCCCCATGAAAGAGGCCTTTTCCCCCATAAGAACGCCCCCTTTTTCAAGAAACACTGCAACTGATTCTTGGTATCAGATTAACACCGCGGCTTCCGGTGTGTGCAAGACCTGACGTGCCTTTTTTCACGGTTGCATACAGGAATAGCGGATTTGTCGTTTGCCAGCGCCAGCAAGCGGGACCAATTGCCCTTTGTCCGGGCCGCCCCTATGTTGCGCCGCAACGCAACATCGGAGGAAATCCCATGCGCTATCTGCACACCATGGTCCGCGTCGCCGACATCGATGCCTCGCTCGATTTCTACTGCAACAAGCTTGGCCTGAAGGAAGTGCGCCGCCACGAAAACGAGCAAGGCCGCTACACGCTGATCTTCCTTGCCGCGCCCGAAGACGAGCAGAGCGGCATCTCCGAAAAGGCGCCGCTGGTCGAGCTCACCTTCAATTGGGACCCGGAAGACTACAAGGGCGGCCGCAATTTCGGCCATCTCGCCTATGAGGTCGACGACATCTACGCCACCTGCCAGCGGCTGATGGACAATGGCGTCACCATCAACCGGCCGCCGCGCGACGGCAACATGGCGTTCGTCAAATCGCCGGACGGCATCTCGATCGAGCTTTTGCAGAAAGGCCCGGCCAAGTCCAAGGCCGAACCATGGGCGTCGATGCAGAACACCGGAAGCTGGTAGCCGATCACGCCATCTTGAGCCGACGTCGTCAGGCGGATATGTCCCGCAGCTTTTGGTTTTCGCGGCAGGCGCCTATCTAACCGGCGTTGCGCCTGCCCGCGAAGGCTGGCGCAACATCATGCAATAGGCGCTCGCCAAGTCCACAATGGGCTCCAGGAGAATTCATTCATGCCGACCAGCCATGTCGACGTCGCCACCGAACATGCCAGCCGCTATTTGCAGCAGCTGTGCAAGCATTGGGCGCACAAGTTTCCCGTCGAGTTCGACCCGAACCACGGCACCATCGATCTCACGCTCGGCCGCACGGTTCTCGATGCCGACCCGGCAGCGCTGCACATCGCGGTGACGACCGACGAGGCCGGTTCGCTTGAGCGCCTGGAGACGGTCGTCGCCGACCACATCAAGCGCTTCGCCTTCCGCGAGGAGCTGACATTCGACTGGAAACGCGCTCCGGCTGCGTAGACGACCTGTCAACCGCCTGCCTTGGCCATCTCCAGCAGCATCAGCACGGTGCGCCAATTGCGCGCGGTGCCGGGCACCTTCAAAACGCGCGGGATGAGATTGGCAAAGACCGATTTGCCGAGCCCGTCGGGCGCATGCAGATAAAACACGTCACCCTTGATCTCGAAGCGTTCGGGCCCGGTGCATTTTTCCGCCAGCCGGGCGACCTCTTCGGCGGTCGGCTCGCGCTCCAGCGCATAGGCGTGCAGCTTGGTCGGCTCGCCGGCCATTTCCGGATAGGGGTTCTCCGCCGCCAGCCGCTCGAGCCAGCCGAGATCGCGCACCATGATGCGCGAGTGGAATCCCCATTTCTTCTCGAATTCCGCTTCCAACTGGCTGGTCAGCATGACTGCATCGCCGTTTGGCGACCGGAAGACGGCGTTGCCGCTCTGCACATAGGTGGCGATATCGGAGAAGCCGAGCCGCTCGAAGAATGACCTGAGTTCCGCCATCTTGACGATGCGATTGCCGCCGACATTGATGCCGGAAAACAGCGCGACAAAGATCTTTCCCTCGGTGGTCAGAAGATCGTTGCTGCTCATATGATGAACCCAGCGAGCGTCTCGTTATCGGTGATGTCCTGATAGTGGACGCTCTCGGCGTCGAAATTCGCCTTGAGCAGGTCGAAATTGCGGCGGTCCTTGGTTTCGATGCCGATCAGCACCGATCCAAAATTGCGCGCCGATTTCTTCAGATATTCGAAGCGGGCGATGTCGTCGTCGGGGCCAAGCAATTCGAGGAAATCGCGTAACGCGCCGGGCCGCTGCGGAAAGCGGATGATGAAGTATTTCTTCAAGCCCTCGAAGCGCAGCGCCCGCTCCTTCACGTCCGGCAGCCGCTCGAAATCGAAATTGCCGCCGGACACCACGGCGACGATGGTCTTGCCCCTGATTTCCTTTTTGGAAAAATCCTTCAGCGCATCGATCGCCAGCGCGCCGGCCGGCTCGAGCACGACGCCCTCGACATTGAGCATTTCGATCATGGTCGCGCAGAGCCGGTTTTCCGGGATCAGCCGCACCGCGTCGGCGGCAAACTCCCTGAGGTGGCGCAGCGGCTCGCGGCCGATCTCGGCCACCGCCGCGCCGTCGACGAAATTGTCGACCTTGGCGAGCTTGATCCGTTTTCCGGCGGCGAGACTCTCGCTCAGGCTCGGGGCGCCGGCCGGCTCGCAAAAGACGAAGCGTGTTTCGCGGTGCTGGTCGGCGAAATAATGGGTGACGCCGGCGGCCAGGCCACCGCCGCCGACCGGCAGCATGACGATGTCGGGCATGCGCGCGCCGGGCATCTGGCCTGATATCTCGTAGGCGACGGTCGCTTGCCCTTCGATGATGTCCTTATGGTCGAACGGCGGGACCATGTGGGCGCCGGCAGTTTCGGTGAATTCGAGTGCGGCGCGGTAGCAGTCGTCGAAAAAATCGCCGACCAGCCTGATCTCGACGAAGGCGCCGCCGAACAGCCGCGTCTTGTCGATCTTCTGCTGCGGCGTCGTCACCGGCATGAAGACGACGCCCTTTTTGCCGAAATGGCGGCAGACGAAGGCAAAGCCCTGCGCATGGTTGCCGGCCGAGGCGCAGACGAACAGCTCGGCATTGTTGCCGGCGGCGAGCGTCTTGCGGAAGAAGTTGAAGGCCCCGCGGATCTTGTAGGAGCGCACCGGCGTCAGGTCCTCGCGCTTCAGCAGCACCCGCGCGCCGGTCTTCTTCGACAGATAGTCGTTTTCCTGCAGTGGCGTTTCCGGAAAGATCTCGCGGATCGCCGCGGCGGCAGCAGCGACGCGAGAGGAGAAACTGGTCATGGCAAGAGCACCCCAAAAGCTATGCGAGTTCGGTCCCGCTATTGCATATCCGGCCTCGCGAAGCCATTGTCCGGCCGCCCCGAAGGGGCATTTCCGGAATCAACGTAAGCATTTGGGGGCGTTTGCTCATGCCTGTCGCATCGGTTGCCCGGAAAACCGTGTCGCTGCCGGAGTTCGGCGAGCCGACGGTGATGCCGCTGGTGCCCCGCGCCGCCTACGAGGCCCGTATCGCGGCGCTGGTCGCACGTGGCGGGTTCGATGCCTTCGTCGTCTATGGCGACCGCGAACATGCCGCCAATGTCGCCTACCTCTGCGGCTACGACCCGCGCTTCGAGGAGACGCTGCTCATCATCGTTCCCGGCAAGCCGCCGAAACTGCTGGTCGGCAATGAGGGCTGGGGCTATGCCGAGATCTGCGACGGGCCTTACGAGCGCGTGCTCTACCAGACGTTCTCGCTGCCGGCGCAGCCGCGCGACCGCTCGCAAGCGCTGGCCGACATCCTTGCCGATTGCGGCCTGAAGGCCGGCCAGCGTATCGGCGCCATCGGCTGGAAACCGTTCGGCCCCGGCGATGCCGGCTTTGGGGAAACGACGCTCGACCTGCCGTCCTTCATCGCCGACACGCTGCGTACCCTTGCCGGCGATAGGGGCACGGTCGTCAACGCGGCGAACCTTTTGATGAACCCCGCCGACGGCCTGCGCGCCATCAATGAGGCCGACCAACTGGCGGCGTTCGAATTCGCCGCGACCTATTCCTCGCAAGGCCTGCGCAACGTCCTGCAAGGCATCGAACCCGGCATGACCGAATTGCAGGCGGCGCGGCTGATGGGCATCAACGGCCTGCCGCAATGCTGTCACTCGATGCTGTCGGCCGGCAGGCGCGCAGCCTATGGCCTGCCGAGCCCGCGCCTCGACATCATCAAGCGCGGCGACCCGATCACCATGGCATACGGCATCCAAGGTTCGCTCAACGCCCGCGCCGGCTTTCTGGTCGAGGATGCGGCCGAGCTTCCGAAGGGCATCCAGGACTATGTCGAAAAACTGGTCGCGCCGTATTTCTGCGCCGTCGTCGACTGGTACGAAACGGTCGGCATCAGCGTTCCCGGCGGCGCGTTGTGGAAGGCGGTGCACAACCGCATAGGCGATCCCTTCTTCGGCGTCTCGCTCAATCCCGGCCATCTCGTCCATATCGACGAATGGATGCATTCGCCGGTATTTTCCGGCTCCGACATCAGATTGAAGTCGGGCATGGCCTTGCAGGTCGACATCATCCCGGCGACCGGCACCGATTATTTCACCACCAACATCGAGGACGGCATCGCGCTGGCCGACGAGGAACTGCGCGAAGAGATCGCCGCGCGCTATCCCGAAACCTGGCGCCGCATCGAGGCGCGCCGCGCCTTCATGACCGACGTGCTCGGCATAAGGCTGAAGCCGGAAGTGCTGCCGTTTTCCAACATCCCGGCCTTCCTGCCGCCGTTCTGGCTTTCGCGCAACAGTGCGATGGCAGTCGAGAGGCGCTGAGCGCATTTCGGCGTCCGCGACTTACTTCCGCCGCACTTCGCCTGTCCGGGAGGTGCGGCGGAGGTGATGGGCCTTTGGTTAGGCCGGAGTGGAATTTCTTAAGTGTTTTTGAAGACGATTTGCATCATTCTCATTGCCGGGCTGCTCGCCGGCTGCGGCGGCCGTCAAACCGAGGAACTGCTCGGCAGCGCCATGATGGCTGCGCCGGTGACGGAAATCGCCGGCAACCACTCGATATTCATCGCCACCACGCGCAAGCGCTCCGACGATCCCAACAAGGTCTTCGACGGCGAGCGCTCGGCGACGCTGAACTATGCCCGCGTCAACGTCACCGTCCCCGGCATCCACAAGACAGGCCAGATTGAGCGGCGCTCGCGCGGCAAGTCGGACGATCCGGCCAAATACTTCATGGCTTCCGAGGTCGTCGGCTACGACACCCAGCCGAAATTCTCCAGCGCGCTCAGTGCCGACATCGCGGCGCGCGGCGGCCGCGTCATGGTCTTCGTCCACGGCTACAACACCGGCTTCGACGACGCTGTCTACCGCGTCACCCAGATCACCCATGATTCCGGCTATCCGGGCACTCCGGTGCTGTTTTCCTGGGCCTCGGGCGCCAAGACCACCGACTATGTCTACGACAAGGAAAGCGCCAGCGTTGCCCGCGACCAGCTGGAAGTGACGCTGAGAATGCTGGCGCAGACCGGCGCGCGGCGCATCGACATCGTCGCCCATTCGCTGGGGACCTGGGTGACCATGGAGGCGCTGCGCCAGCTTGCCATCACCGGCGACCGCGATCTCGGCGGCAAGCTCGGCGACGTGGTGCTGGCCTCGCCCGATATCGACGTCGACGTGTTCAAGAGCCAGATGCGCCGCTACGGCAAGCCGGACAAGCCGTTCATCCTGCTTCTGTCCGACGACGACCGGGCGCTGCGGCTCTCCGGCCTGATCGCCGGCGCGCGGCCGCGGGTGGGCGCCTACAACGCCGCCCCCCCCCAGGCCACCGATGGCGTGTCGGTCCTCGCCCACACCACCGGCCACGGAGCCCCCCCCATCAAACCACCCAAAATAGCCCCCAAACCCGGAAT
>NZ_JAMYSE010000103.1:0-22551 GCF_040321795.1 Mesorhizobium sp. M0244
AGCGCCAGGCCGGCAAGCAGCGAAGCGACGGCAAAGGCGGCGGCGGCATTGTACTCGTTATAAAGGATTTCAACATGCAGCGGCATGGTGTTGGTTAGCCCGCGTATGTGGCCCGACACGACCGAGATGGCGCGATGACGATCAGAAGCGGCGCGATCTCGGATTTGTAGGGGAGGTTGCCGGCGATGAAGATAACGGAACCGTACTCGCCGACGCCGCGCGCGAAAGCCAGCGCGAAACCGGTGACGATGGCCGGCGCCAGTCCGGGAAGCAGAACGCGGCTGATGATCTGGAAGCGATTGGCGCCGAGCGTTGCGGCCACTTCCTCCACCTCCTTGTCGATCTCCTCCATGATCGGCTGCACGGTACGAACGACGAAAGGCAGGCCGATAAAGATCAACGCGATGACGATGCCAAGCGGCGTGTAGGCGACCTTGATGCCGAGCGGCATCAGCAGGCTTCCGATCCAGCCGTTCGGTACGTAAAGCGTGGTCAGCGCGATGCCGGCCACCGCTGTCGGCAGCGCGAAGGGCAGGTCGACCATGGCATCGGCGATGCGGCGGCCGGGAAAGTTGTAGCGCACCAGCACCCAGGCGACGATCGTGCCGAAGACGACGTTGACAGCGGCGGCAATGAAGGCGGTGCCGAAGCTGATTTCAAGCGCGTTGATGGTGCGGCGATCGGTGACGATCGCCCAGAAGTCGGTCCAGCCGAGCGCCGCCGAGCGCCAGATCAGCCCGGACAGCGGAATGAGGAGGGTGAGGAAGGCAAGCGAGAAGCCGAGCGTCAATCCGAAACCCGGAATGACGCTCGGCTGTCTGAACCGCCACCCCGCCTTGGCGGGCGTGCTGTGGTCATGTCGTCCTGATCTAAATGCTATTGGGCCGGCTTATAGATCTGGTCGAATATACCACCGTCGCCGAAATGGTAAGGCTGTGCCTTCTTCCAGCCGCCAAAAAGCGGGTCGTCGATGGTGATCAGCTTGATCTCAGGCTGCTTGGCGAGATCCTCCGCAGGCACCAGGTCGGGCTTCGCCGGACGGTAGTGGTTCTTGGCGATGATCGTCTGGCCTTCCTTGGAATAGAGATAGCCCAGATAGGCTTCGGCAACTTTCCGTGTGCCCTTGGCATCGACATTGGCGTCGACAACGGCGACCGGCGGCTCGGCCAGGATCGAGGTCGGCGGGATGACGATTTCGAACTGATCGGCGCCGAACTCGTCCAGCGCCAGATAGGCCTCGTTTTCCCAGGCGAGCAGCACGTCGCCCAGGCCCTTTTGCGCGAAGGTCACGGTCGAGCCACGCGCGCCGGTGTCAAGCACCGGAACATGGGAATAGAGGTTGCCGACGAATTCCTTGGTCTTGGCTTCATCGCCGCCATCATTGGTGTTGGCCCAGGCCCAGGCCGCGAGGTAGGCCCACCGGCCACCACCGGAGGTCTTGGGATTGGACGTGATCACCTGGACGCTGTCCTTTGTGAGATCGCCAAAATCGTGAATGCCCTTGGGGTTGCCCTTGCGGACGAGGAGGACAATGGTCGAGGTATAAGGCGCCGAATTGTTCTCGAACTTCGTCCGCCAGTCGGGATTGATCTTCTTCGTTTTCGAGACGATCGCGTCGATGTCGCCTTGCAGCCCCAGCGTCACCACGTCGGCGTCGAGGCCGTCGATTACCGCGCGAGCCTGAGCGCCCGATCCGCCATGCGACTGCTGGACGGTGACGGTCTCGCCGGTCTCGGACTTCCAGTGGGCGGTGAAAGCCTCGTCGAATTGCTTGTAGAGCTCACGCGTCGGGTCATAGGACACGTTGAGAATGGTGGTATCGGCAAACGCGAAACCGAGCGTGCCGAACTGGACAGATGTGGCGACCAGTGCGCCGAGCAGTTTCATGAAATGAGGTTTGGTCATTTCCGCCTCCGTTGAACTCGCGTCAAATCTACCGAATTGAATTTAGATGCATTCAATGTTGCCTTTTTTGGCCTAGTGAAGCAATTTTTCGCCTATTTCACCCTAAAAGAGGAATGTTTTTCCTCACATAGCGTGACTCGGGATCCTGGGCTCCCGGACGCGATAACTAGAAACCGCCAGCCCTTCGGCAATACGCAAGTGGCGATCAGGCGCGTGTAGGGCGTCAGGAACAGCAGGAGCGACGCCGCAAGCGCAAGCGGAATTGCCAGAAAGGCGATTGCTGGGACCATGCCGATCTGGCCGCTTGCCAGAGGGCGAAAGCGGGTCCGCTCAACGTGGCCGTCGAACCTGCGATCGGCAATGTCATTGATCGTGGACCCGGCGCTTCTCATCAGAAACGCGCCAAGGGTGAATAGCGCCAATTGCTGAACGGCGGGGATACCATGTGCCGCTTGGATCAATGCGGCCCAACAGGGAACAACGTCAGCCATATGCCCACTGGCCGATCCAGCCGCGCGAGCCGCGTGTAGGGCCGCCATGCACGCGGCAGCCGGCGATCCACCCAGTCACCTCTATGAATATCACTCAGGTCCGGTCGGCTCAAAGTCGCCATTAAGTAATCTTAATCCCGCGCAGAGAAAGGCATTTTCCTGTTCGGTTGAAGTGCCAAATTCGCAGCGTTGCGTATGCGCGCAATGGCAGCCTCGGGGTGGCAAGCGGAAGTCCAGCGTGAACGCGCGGAACAGTTGCTTTGCGGACCTGAGCCGGCATTAGGTTGCGCAAGCTGTAGCGGCTGATCTTGGCACGACCGAGACCAACGGCGGCGCTCACGCGCAGGACCGGCTCTTGAAGCCAGTGCCCAGCGGGCTCTACGCCAATAATGGGCGCTTTCCAGAATGACCGGAACCGCACGGCAATCGCTGAGCAAACCCTTCTAACCTTGGCCAGCGGAGCAATCACCTTTACGATTCGACCAGGATCACCAAGGACTCTGGCACCACTCCATCGAAGGCCATCGCATCCGCGGCTTCCTTGCTCTGCATAGCTTTCATCATGGCGTCCATGTCCGGAACGTCCATAAGAACGGCCACCCGGGTCGGATTTTGTGGATCTACAAATGTTCGTACGTTGGTCACGCCGAGCGGACCAAAAAGCTCTTTGCGCTTCGGCGAGTCGAGCCAGTGCTTCGCTCCTTTTGTGATGTTATGGTGGCCAATGACTGTCGGCATTGCATCCTCCCTATCGTGACGGCGAAGGCCAGCATCAACCAAGAGTGCCAAGATCCATCCCCGTCGAACCACGGAGCGCCGTTTTGGTTGGACTGTCAATTATTTCGTTAAGGACGCGGAAGAACGATTCGGAGAGGGCATTTCTTCCGGACGGTTCGACCTCAATGAACCAGGATCGCGGTCACGCGGCTGTGGCTATTGACATGTGACATGCGCAAACAGCCGGACAACAACTGCAAGGGCCCGCGTGGCAGATATCGGGATCCAGCGCGGGGGTCGGAAAGGGCAGTTGCGGGAGTAGGGCTGCCATTCATGACCCGGCGGGCCAAGGTCGTCTTCGGGTCGACTCCGGCCGTAGAGCGAAGGTCCGCTGTTGAGAGCGGCGGTGAGGGTCCGGTAATGGCGCTACTTACTCGTTCAGGTGGCCGCTACAGTTGATTGCTAGAGTTAGTCTAGCGTGTCCAAGCGCCATGAAGCGAGCTTACAGCCAAAAGGAAAGTCGGCGGCCCATTTTTCAATGAGCGTTGCCCGAACCCGCCGACCTGCGGATTGCCATTGGCCCCGCGATTCGCAGCTTTGCCGGAACGGAGGCGTGCCGTCTAGCAATGTAAGCGTGTACCATTTCAGCTGCGGAAGTTTTCAAGATCTCTGCCTTAAATCTTTCGGCCATGGCTCGCGCAATCTGTGCTGCCTATAAAGTCGCGCAGCACGAGGTGATCTAGGTTGCAGGGTTGGCGCGGCAAGCGTTCCTCGGCCAGGAATCAGGCGCCAGCGCTGAACAACGCAGCCGGGACGAGTTTCCGGATTCGTTACCGCCATCGGCGATTTGCTCACGGGCTTCGCAAGTCCACGGTGCACTCGCGAGACTCCTAATTGCGCTCCGCCGCGCCGAATGATTACGGAGTACTAGCCTGCCCAATCCCAGCGCGCCCAGAGTTCTGGCTCGCGTGTGAACCATTAGGCCGGCGGGACGTTGCTCTGCGGATCCAACACCTGACGGCACGACCGTGGAGGAATCCAAGCATCATTCTACGCCTCAGAAACAAGACACGCCCGGTGCCTTGGCGAACTTTCCTTATGACCGAATGACCGTCGAGCGATTTCGGGGGCGTTTCCGCGAGCGAGGTGGAACGACGAGCGCAGGAGCTGGTTTGTGCCGGGAAAGACGGCGCCGCTACCTCTTTGGCGACCTCTATTCGACCCGCGGGAGCATCATCAACCCCAAGAGGTGATGTCACATAAACGGAGATGGGCTGTCGTTGTGACTTTTGGGAATGATTTCAGGCGATCACGCCGGCAGCAGCTTTCCATTGCGCCATGGCATTCAAGCGGTGAAGATGGATCTGAAAGGCGGAGCGTTTTGAACGGGGCGGGACGAAGAGATTGCGGACTGCAGAGAACGTCGAGACGAAACGCTGGAGGCTCCCCGGTGATCGAAAAGCTTGCATCATCCGCTCTCGTTTTCGCAGTGGCACATGCGAATTCTCCGCTCTGTTGTTCAAGCCCTTGTGCGACCGGTGCTCGATGTCCGTCATGACTAGACGCCGCGCTGCTCCATAGGAGCCGAGCTTGTCGGTGATCATGCGCTTCGGCACCTGGCCCTGCTTCTTCAACAGCCGTGTCAGCACGCGCTTGGCGGCCTTAGTGTTGCGCCGGGTCTAGCCGATCTCGTCGAGCACATAGCCGTCCTGGTTGACGGCCCGCCATAACCAATGCTTCTTGCCGGCGATCATGATGGCGACTTCGTCGAGGTGCCAGATATCATTTCGACTGGGCTGCTTGCGGCGCAGGCGCCGGGCGTAGTCCAGCCCGAACTTCTTTCCCCACCGACGGATCGTCTCGTAGGAAACGACAATGCCGCGCTCCAGCAGCATTTCTTCGACACGACGCAGGCTCAGCGGAAATCGATAATACAGCCACACCGCGTGGGCGATGATCTCGGGTGGGAACCGATGCCGTTTGTAGCTGATCTGCGAAGTGTTCGTCCCCAGCATCTATCGCAGCGATCCCTGACACGCGGTTACCGTGACAACGCCCCTGGGAGCGCCTGGACCAAATCGGGTCCCCAGTTCTAATATGTGGCGGGTGGTACGACGGGATCGCTCTACCGTCATCTCAGGAATGCATGTTGGGAAGACTCCCGAGGGCGACCTTGCGCATGTTCGAAGGTGGCCATCTATTTCTCTGGCAGGATAGCTCCGCGTTCGCCGAGATCGTCCGGTTTCTTGCAAACGAGGAAGCCGGCTAAAGGGCGAATACGAATTTGCGCCGTGCGAGGCTGCGTGAGGCCATGGACGTCCGCGCCTTACTGAGGCAAGACCGGTCGCGTCTATGTTTAGGCGGCGAGCCACATTGCCTATGCCTCGCTCGATAGCATATTGCGGGCGGCATAGAGTTCGGCAATGAAGTCGGTGATCAAGGTCGAATTGATGCCGTCCGGCGGGCGCAGGAGTAGCGCGCGGAAATTGACGGCCGGCTCGAATGGCCTGGCCAAAATGCCGCCGATCATGCGGTCCGCAATGACGGAGGGATTGACCAAGCCAATCCCCATGCCCTTCGCTGCAAGGATAGCGATGGTCAGGCCGTAGGGCGTTTCGATCAGGATGCGCGGCCGTACCCCATGCGCGGCCAGGATCTTGTCCATCGCGAGCCGAGCCGTATCTTCCGGCGACAATGCCAGGAAAGCCTCGTCGGCGAGATCGGCCGGCGTGATCATCTGCTTCCGCGCCAGCCGGTGGTTCTTCGGCATGACGCAAACGGCGCGCGGCGTGGTGAAGATGCTGTGCAGCACGCCGCTGGTGTCGACCTCGTCGGCCGCGAGCCCGATATCGAAACTGCCAGACGCCACCAGGTCGCGCACGATGTTGGAGGTGCGGACCTGATAGCTGATGCGCACCTGCGGATGCCGGCGCGAGAACGCTACTATGGCGCGCGGCACCAGCCCATGCCCGAGCGCCGACAGGCTAGCGACACGGATGGTACCGGTGCCGACCTCCTTGATCTGTGCCGCGCGCAGCTTGAGCCGGTCGAGCCCGACCAGGTTGGCTTTCACCTCGGCATGAAACAACTCCCCTTCGCGTGTCGGCACCAGCCTGCCACGAATGCGGTCGAAAAGCCTGAAGCCGAGTTCGGCTTCTAGCTTGGCTAGCGAACGGCTGATGGCCGGCTGCGAGGTATCCAGCAGCGCGGCCGCCGCGCCGGCGCCGCGTGTGATCATGATCGCGTTGAAGACATCGATGTCGCGCAGGTTCATAGTCCATCCATATCAAAAGCGAATTAACTTTATCGCTGCGGTCATGGATGGCAATGGGTGAGCCGGCTAAGCTGCCCCCATGAACCGACGCGACGACACTTCACATGTCCACCCTCCCAAGCGCTCCGAGGAACCGTTCCAGGCGGTGGCGATGCCGGTCGAGCGAGCCTCGACCGTTGTCTTTGACGATCTGGAGTCGTTCGAGCGTCGCGTCGAGCGTCTGTACGACGGGTTCAGCTACGGACTTTACGGCACACCGACCAGCCGGCAGCTCGAGGATCATATCGCCGTGCTGGAAAGCGGATTGCGGGCCCTCGTCGTCCCGTCGGGCATGGCGGCCATGACGCTGGCGACCATGGCTGTCTGCCGTGGCGGCGAAAGGGTTCTGATCCCGGAGACGCTCTATGGCCCGGCGCGCGACATGGCCGAGCGTTTTCTCGGCCCCCTCGGGATCGAGGCGGTTTCCTACGATCCACGGCTGGACGCGAGCATCGCGGCCGTGATCGACGGCAGAACGCGGCTGGTCTGGGTAGAATCGCCTGGCTCGGCCACCTTCGAAGTCCAGGATGTGCCCGCCATCACGGCCGCGGCCCACAAGGCCGGCGCGCTCGTCGCGGCCGACAACACCTGGGCCTCTCATCTGCTGTTTAAGCCGCTCGCTCATGGCGTCGACATCTCGATGCAGGCGCTTTCCAAACACGCCGGCGGCCATGGCGACCTCCTGATGGGCTCGGTCGCAGTGCATGACCACGCCCTGTTCCGGCGCCTGAAGGATACAGCGCGCTTTCTGGGCTATGGCGTCTCGCCGGAAGATTGCGCGCTGTGCGAGCGTGGCCTGATGACCATGCCGGTGCGCATGCGTCATGCCGACGCCACCGCGCGGAAGATCATTGCCTGGCTATCGGAACGCCCGGAAGTCGCACAGATCTTGCATCCCGCGGAGCCTGGTCATCCTGGCCACGCGGTCTGGAAGCGTGACTTTGCCGGATCGGCGGGCGTGTTCTCCTTCGTGCTGCGGCCGGAACTGGCGCCACTGCAATCCGATGTCCTGCGCAGCCTGCGGCTGTTCAGGCTCGGCGCAAGCTGGGGCGGCGTGCATTCGCTGATTGCCGTCAGCGATCCGCGCAAAGGGCGCGCCAGCCTCGATTGGCTGAAGCCCGGCCCGGTCTGGCGCCTGTCGATCGGCCTTGAGGCGCTCGAAGATCTTCTGGCCGACCTTTCCCAGGCCTTCGAACTCTTTGCTAAAGCCCGGCGCAACGGAACCGCAGCAGCCGACGCCAAGGCCGCCGAATGATTAGAACCTCAACGAGAAGGGGAATGACTATGAAACATCAAGTTCTGAAATGGCTCACGGGTCTGGCGATAGGATTGGCCAGCCTGACTTCGGGCGCCGTGGACGCCAGCGCGCAGGCGGTTATCAACAAGATCAAGGAACGCGGCTATGTCAGCTGCGGCGCCAGCCAGGGCGTGCCCGGTCTCTCCCGGCCCGACGAGAAGGGGTATTATCGCGGCTTCGATTCCGATATTTGCCGCACTTTCGCGGTGGCCATCCTCGGCGACAAGGAGAAGATCCGTTACGTGCCGCTTAACGCAGGCCAGCGTTTTCCTGCGCTGCAGACCGGAGAGATCGACGTTCTGTCGCGCACATCCACCATCACCTACAGTCGCGATACGGTTGTCCGCTTCGTCTGGATCAATCTCTACGACACGGACGGCATGCTCGTGCGCAAGGCCGACAATATTACCGAGCCCAAACTGCTCGATGGAAAGACCGTTTGCCTGCAAGGCGGTGGCAGCCTGACCGAGAAAGCGATCGAGGAAACCGAGGAAGAGTTCGGGATCGCGATGGAGAAAGTCTATTACGACTCGACCATTCAGGCGCGCGACGCCTTCTTCGGCGGCCGCTGCGATTCATACGTCACCGACGGCACTGCGGCAGCCGGACAGCGTGCTTCGGTGGCCAAGAACCCCGACGACTACGACATCATCAAGGTCGGCAAAGCCGCCGAACCCAATGGCGTCGCGGTCGCCCGCGGCGACGATCAACTCTTCGACGTCGTGCGCTGGACATTGAATGCCCTGTTCTGGGCCGAGGCCAACGGCATCACCTCGCAGAACATCGATGAAAAGCTTGTGTCGGGCAGTCCGGAAGTCAAACGGGTGCTCGGTGAGGAACCCGGCTTCGGCAAGCCGCTCGGATTGGACGACAAGTGGGCCTACAACGTCATCAAGCAAATGGGCAACTACGCCGAGATCTGGGACCGCAATCTCGGCAAGGACAGCCCGCTAAAGGTCGAACGCGGTCTGAACGCGTTGTGGAAGGACGGGGGCCTCAACTATCCTTTCCCCTGGGATTGAGCCGCATGATGGAGGGGAACGGGCCCGGCGCTCCCCTTCCCTGCCAACGCCGCGAACCCTCGAGGTCAACATGCTGAGCGATGCCAAGACCAGATCGATCATCATCCAGTGTGCCCTGGCCGCCGCGGTTGCCGCTTTCGCTGCCCTGCTCGTCAGCACGACTTTCGCCAATCTCAGGGCACGCGGCATCCCGATCGGCTTCGATTTCCTGACGATGCCGTCAAGGATCGTCATCTCGGAAGCAATCCTCACTTACAAGTCGCGGGACCCCTATTACTGGGCGATCGCGACCGGGCTCGCCAATACGGTCTTCATCTCCGCGGTCGTCATCGTCTTTTCATCCGCGCTCGGCCTCGTCGTCGGCATCACCCGGCTGAGCAGCAATCCCCTGGCGGCGGGCACCTGCCGCGTATGGGTGGAGGTTGCACGCAACTCACCGCCGATCGTGCTTCTGATCTTTCTCTATTCGCTGTGGTGGAAGGTGCTGCCGCCGGTCGGCGAAGCGCTCAATCCGCTGCCAGGCGTTTACGCCTCAATGCGCGGCTTTGTGGTGCCGGCCGTCAGCATGGACGTGGCCACCGCGGGATTGCTCGTCATTGCTCTCGCCCTGGCACTGGCGGCCGCTGGCTGGGCGGCGGCGAGAAGAGGATGGCTCTCACCGCTGACCGCGCCGGCGATCCTTACGGTTGGCATTGCCGGGCTCTGGCTTGCCGATGCGAAGTTCTCCGTCGACTGGCCGACCTTCACTGGGTCGAACTTCAAAGGCGGCAAGGACCTGACGCCCGAACTCAGCACCATCCTCATCGGGCTGACCATCTACACCACCGGCTTCGTCGCCGAGATCGTGCGTGGCGGCGTGCTTTCGGTCGGCCGCGGTCAGTGGGATGCAGGTCATTCGCTCGGCCTGCCACGCGGCAAAATATTGCGTCTGATCATCATCCCGCAGATGCTGCGGGTGATCGTCCCGCCGCTCAACAGCCAATACATCAACGTCGTCAAGAATTCGACGCTGGCGATCGCGGTCGGCTATCCGGACTTCCTTGCGGTGATGAACACCATCATCAGCAAGTCCAGCCATTCGATCGAGGGCGTCTTCATCATCCTCGGCGTCTATCTCGCCCTCAACCTGAGCCTGTCGAGCGCGGCCAATTGGTACAACCGTCGCATCGCCATCGTGGAGCGCTGAACCATGAAGGCCGTGTCTCTTTCCCTTCCGGCCGAGCCAATGCCAGGACAGATCCGCTTCGGCGCCTTGCGGCGGTCCGCCAAGCTCCTGTTCGGCACGCCGCTCAATGCCGCCCTGACGCTGTTGTTCGGCGTTCTGCTCGTCGCCACGGTACCGCCTATGCTGCGCTGGCTGGTAATCGACGCCGTGCTGTTCGATCCCAATCCAAGCGCCTGCCGGGTGGCCACCGGAGCCTGCTGGAGCTTCATCTACGCCAAGTCCGGGCAGTTGCTGTTCGGCATATATCCGCTCGACGAACGCTGGCGCCCCGCCATCGTCTGCCTGCTCATCCTGGCGCTGCTTGCCTGGTCGGTGCGGCCCGCCAGCTGGGCGCCGCGGCTGGCAGCGCTCTGGATGGCGGCGCTCGTGTTGATCTTCTGGCTGATGGCCGGCGGTTTCGGCCTAGCCGAGGTTCCGACCTCGTCGTGGGGCGGCCTGCCGGTGACGCTCATCCTCACCGTCGTCGCCATCGGCGTCGCCTTCCCTGTCGGCATCCTCCTGGCGCTGGCCAGGCGCTCGACCATGCCCGCGATACGCATCGGCGCCGTGGTCCTGATAGAATCGGTGCGCGGACTGCCGCTCTTGTCCATCCTGTTCGTGGCATCGATCATGATGCCGCTGTTCCTGCCCGAAGCCTTGTTGCCCGACAAGTTCGTGCGTGCGCTGGTCGCCCTCACCATCTTCGCCGCGGCCTATCTCGCCGAGGTGATCCGCGGCGGCCTGCAGGCCATCCCGAATGGCCAATACGAGGCCGCGGCGGCGCTCGGCCTGCCCTTCTGGCGCACGCAATATCTCGTCATCCTGCCGCAGGCGATCCAGGTGGCGATCCCGGCGCTGGCCAACACCATCATCGTCATGATCAAGAACACCAGCCTGGTCCTGGTGGTCGGCCTGTTCGACCTGATCAGCTCCGGTAAGGCGACGCTGGCAGACCCGGACTGGCCGTCGCCGGCGGCCGAGACCTTCCTGTTCATCGGCGCGATCTTCTTCGCGCTCTCCTTCTCATTCGCCCGCTTCGCCGACTTCCTGGAGCGGCGCGGCCCGACCGCTCACTAGGAAATGCCATGATGTTATCGTCCGCCCCAACGCGCGTTCCGTCCATGCCCGATCGCAGCGCTCCGCCCGCTATCCAAATGACCGGCATGAATAAGTGGTACGGAAACTTCCATGTGCTGAAGAATATCAACCTGACCGTCCATCGCGGCGAGAAGCTGGTGATCTGCGGTCCGTCCGGCTCGGGCAAGTCGACGATGATCCGCTGCATCAACCGGCTGGAGGAGCATCAGCAGGGGCAGATCGTCGTCGAAGGCGTCGAACTCAGCAACGATTTGAAGCAGATCGACGTAATCCGCAGTGACATCGGCATGGTGTTCCAGCACTTCAACCTGTTCCCGCATTTGACCATTCTGGAAAACCTGACACTGGCGCCGATCTGGGTGCGCAGGATGCGGCGCGGGCAAGCCGAGCAGACCGCCATGCACTATCTGGAGCGGGTGAAGATCCCGGACCAGGCGCATAAATATCCCGGCCAGTTGTCCGGCGGCCAGCAGCAGCGCGTCGCCATCGCCCGTGCGCTCTGTATGAGCCCGAAGATCATGCTCTTTGACGAACCGACCTCCGCCCTCGATCCTGAAATGGTCAAGGAAGTGCTCGACACCATGGTCGCGCTGGCCGACGATGGCATGACGATGCTGTGCGTCACGCACGAGATGGGATTTGCCCGCCAGGTCGCCGACCGCGTCGTCTTCATGGACCAGGGCGAGATCGTCGAGATGAACACGCCCTCCAAATTCTTCTCGCATCCGCGTCACCAGCGCAGCAAACTGTTTCTGGCCCAGATCCTGAACTAGCGAACCTCTCCCGCCAGCCCATGCGCCGGCCGGATGGGCAGACGCAAATCAGAAATCCATCCGGGGCCTGGTCAGCGCGCAGCGACCTGCCAGACCGCGACGCCGGCCCAGGATCAGGCCGGCGACGCCTTCGATGCTGCGCGAGATAATGTCGAACAAGCGCGGCCGACTCTCGAAGGAATACACCAGGCGTTCGCGAAACAGGATCGACAGCGCCGCGGGTTCCGGCCATTGGTAGATGTTCGGCCCACAACTTCTGCACGTCGACGATCCTGGCGGTGGGCGCTCCGGTCCTGTTTCGACGATAATGCGCCGCCGGCCGGCGCAGGCACAGCTGCCACGTATTGCAGCAGACGGCAGAGGACGAGAACGTCGTCCACAACGCAACTCTCGACTCGAAGTCGTAGCTGCATCATATGGCCTGTTCACCAAGCGGGCTTTGGGGGCTAGCACGAAGTCGGGCACCCACTTTGGCACCTCCACTTGCGCGAGCAGTAGTCCGCTTTCCTTCGCAAATGCCATGTGGCAAGACGGATGGATGGCGGCGGACAGCGAACATAAAAGCATCTCTACGAGAGCGTTGGGCATCGCATTATCAGCTGCTGCCCTCGTGCCGCATTTCACAACCCCAGCCTTTGCCCATGCTTCCGAGCGCGGCTATGTCATGCTCCTGCCGACCGGATATTATGTCGTGGGCGGGGCGGTGGCCGTAGCCGCGAGTTTTCTGGTTCTGGCTGTCCTGCCGCCCAGGCTGCTCGAACGCATTTCGGCATCCCGCCTGCCAATTGGTCAATTCGGCGACGCCGCGCGCATTTGGATCAGCACGCTCGCCTTCGCGGTTCTCGCCATACTCGTGGCGGCGGGAATTCTCGGCAGCCGAGATCCGCTGTCGAATCCACTTCCGCTAACGGTGTGGACGCTGGTCTGGGTCGGACTGACATTGCTTCAGGGCGTATTCGGCAATGTTTGGTCGTGGACAAACCCGTGGTACGGGCCGTGGCGCATTTTCTCCAGCGTCTTCCCGGCATTCCGCGATCGCACAATGCCACAAGGACTGGCTTACTGGCCGGCGTTGATTTTGTTTGCAAGCTTCGCCTGGTTCGAGCTGATCTATCGGGCGCCCGAAGATCCGGCGCGGCTTGCGTTCGCTCTCATGGCCTACTGGCTCTCGACCTTCGTCTGCATGATCATCTTCGGCTACGAAGGCTGGAGCCGGCGCGGCGAGTTTCTGTCCGCGTTCTTCCGCATGGTGTCACGCTTCGCCATCGTCGAAACGACGCCGGACCACCCAAGCCGGGGGCGCGCCCTCTCACTCTGCTGGCCTGGAGCGAAATTGTGGAGCGCGCAAGCCTTACCGGCGAGCGGTATGCTCTTTCTGTTGCTGACGTTGAGCTCGGTGTCCTTCGACGGTCTGTCGAAGACCTTCTCTTGGCTGGGCGCGAATGGGGTCAATCCGCTCGAATTTCCGGGGCGCTCGGCATTAGTCGGAATCAACAGCGCCGGTCTTGTGCTGATGTTTATCGCACTTGTCGCCGTGTTCTTCGCCGCAGTGTTTGTCGGTGAGCGGTTGGCCGGGAGCATCTCTTTCGGAAAAGCGGTCGGGCTCCTTGTCTGGTCGATCGTCCCGATCGCGCTCGCCTATCATTTTTCCCACTATCTGACGGCCCTCCTGGTGAACGGCCAGAATGCGCTCGTCGCTATTTCGGATCCGTTTGATCGGGGATGGAACCTATTCGGCACGGCGCACATGAATGTCGGGGCGGGAGTGATCATGGGCTCCGATGCAGCGTGGATCATCTGGAACTTTCAGGCGGCGGCGATCATCGGCGGCCATATACTTGCCGTTCTGGTCGCGCATGGGCTGGCGTTCCGTTTGCATCCGGCGCGCAGCCGCGCGGCGCTCAGCCAATTTCCGCTGACCGTTTTTATGGTCGGATATACGGTTTTCGGGCTGTGGCTGCTGTCCACGCCGACGGCCGTCTGACGGCCGCAAGCCACGTATCGGAGGCGTTGGTCGACAGACCTCACGGCGGTGTATCGCGACCTCAAGGACATGCGTCGAACAAAGCCGGTGGTTGGTGAATTGGCAACGCCGGCAAGTGCAACTGACTGCTACACAGTTCTTCGGCCTGATATCTAAGCCGACGGGACGCCCTCGGTGGCCAGACGCCGGAAGATCTGGTCGACTTGTTGCGGCGGCAATTTGGCGCCGCCGTCGAGCCACCAGATCAGCACCGACAGAAAGGCACCCACGACGAACTGGACGATCAGTTCGTTCGGCACGACATCGGGGAGCTTCCTGTCCTTGTTTGCGGCAAGCTCCGCGCGCACGAGATCGCATAGAATCTCGCGGATGCTGCCGAGCACAATAGTCCCACCGCGGCCCCCGGCCAGAGCTCGGTAGAGATCTATATGTTCACGCGCGTGCTCGAACATACCGAGCACGAACCCCAAGCTGCGATCTTTCAGCTCGCCTGGCGCTGCAAGCGCATGCCGCTGGCGTTCGACCAGCATGGCGCGCAGATGATCGTCCAGGCCGCTGCGCTTGAGGTCGTCCTTGCTGGTGAAGTGCGCGTAAAAGGTCGATCGGCCGATGTTCGCCTCATTGCAGATGTCCTCGACGGTAATTGCTTCATATCCCTTTCTCAGGATCAAAGTGATCAGCGCATGGTGAAGAGTCGACCGGGTCCGGGCGACACGGCGGTCTATCGTCTTTTCCGTTCCCATGAGCTTTTTCCGTTCAGATGGCAGAGGACCGTGCGGTACCGGACATTCTGCCGCGAATGGTCGTTGACGCGTTCCCGGATACCATGTCAGTTTCCGAACATGATGTCCATAAACCGGCGAGAGTGGCCAAGGAGTCTCTGATGAGAAAACATGGGCATAACAACAGCGGAGCCGGCGCGCCCGGCCGCGTCATACATTGGGCAGCACGCTACGATCTGATGACTTGGCTGTTCACCTTAGGCCGCGAACGCGCCTTTCGCGAAAAGATCCTCCGGTTGACGCAGCTCGAACCTGGAGAGTCCGTCCTCGATATAGGGTGCGGGACGGAACGCTCGCTATACTTGCCAAGCAGCAGGTCGGGCCGACGGGCACCGTGCACGGGATCGATGCGTCACCGGAAATGATCACCAGGGCGGGTGCGAAGGCTCGAAGAGTCGGTCTGAAGGTCACCTTTGAAAAGGCCGCCGCCCAGGCATTACCGTTCCGGGATGCCGAATTCGATGTCGTAACGACGACGCTGATGCTCCATCATCTTTCTGCCGATGGACGTAATCAGATGGCTCATGAGATACACAGAGTCTTGAAGCCATCCGGTCGCGTACTCGCCGTCGACTTCGTGCAAGCGCCACAGGATGGAGGCTTCATCGATCGCTTCCGCCATCACGGCGTCAGCACAGTCGACGACATCATAACGGAATTCCGGGACTCGGGTCTCAACATCGTCGCTAGCGGCGCGGTTGGCACGAAGAACCTGCAGTTCGTGCTAGCCACGGCGGCCGCCGACGTCGCCCGTATTCGCGATAGGTTTGTCGCTCTCGGCACGGAAGAACCCTCAGGCCCGGCACGGCCTGCAGCCATGAGCCACCTGCACACCATAGGCCTAGTGCTAGGCATCGTCGCGCTGATCGCCATGCACGCAGGCGCGCCCTGGTGGCTATCGTGGCGCGGTCTAAGCGACGCCTCAAATCCGATCTCTTACACAGTGATTGCACTCATGGCCCTTTTCGTAATCTTCAAGATCGGATTGCTCGGTGGCCTGCATCGGTGGAGCAGAGGCCGCCGCCAGCGTTGAGGCCGCTTGCTATTACGACATCGCGTCTCGCTACGGCTTGTTGGACACGCAGGAGTTCACCTTTTTCACACCCGGACGCGAATCGCGCGTCCGCTCCGGCCTCCCCGCCGTGCGAGGATGGTGGTAGGCCAATCTAATCCCGTCGCAGCGAGATCAGACGCCCGCAGACGGCGCTTAACGTTATTCTCGGAAGACCAACTGCCATTCGTTGTCCAGATCACCGGGCGGTGATCACTCTCAGCCAGATGGCAGGCGGCGACGCCGCCATGAGGAACGGGACGCAGTTGGGGCTCGTCCAACCGGCAGATATCCATCGCCACCGGACAGCGCGTGTTGAACCGGCAGCCCGGCGGTGGATTGCTCGGGCTCGGCGGGTCGCCTGCGAGGATGATGCGGCGGCGGTCGGCCTCAATGCGCTTTCCCAGCGATAGAGGGTCGAACGCGGCACTCCGACGGCCCGCGCTGCCTGCCCGGCATCCAGTCCGTCCCGCATCGCGCGCCGCCATCGCGCCACCGCGTCGCGTCTTCTCTCTGCTTCGATAGTTGGGGTCTTCGCGCCGAGAAGCCGCGACGCCCGGCCGGCGTTGCGTATAATATGACCGGGCAGGCCAAAAACCTGCATGGGGTTCTCCTATGATTCGAGCTTCGCAACCCGAGTTACGGAGAACCCCTCCTCAACTGCAAGAATCTCATATCTGTCTGAGCGCGGTCACGAGTTTGACCTGCCAACCATGTCTCACGAGCAATGGCAGGCACTTAAGCCAACGCTACAAGAAGCGGAATAATAACCGGCAAGAGGATCCTCCCGGCCCGCCTGAGTAACCAGGGCTGCCGACAGAGCGCATTCCCACTCACTGCCGGCCCGGTACCGAAAGGAAGGAGCGCAAATCTCTGCTTCGCCACCAGAATGCGCAACGCATCAGGTCCCGCACGGTCAGCTAGATTTGACGTTTAATCATGCGACCGAGACCCGTTTCGCGAATAGGTCGCCGGCGAACCTGCACGCCGCCTTGTGCATTGAGCTTACTTCTTGCGACACAGGCTCAGCCTCCGCACAAGCTTCCACGGAAAGGGGACACCGCGTCCTGAAGAAACAGCCGGAGGGCGGATTCGTCGGGCTTGGGATTTCGCCCGTGATCAACGGAGGGTTGCGCCGACGTTCGGTGGCAGGATCAGCCTCGGGCAACCGAGCGGGCGCCGCGCTATTTTGCCACCGGCGGCCAGAGCGCCGACACCCGCTTCGTCTCGAGCGCCACCTACAACACAGTCTGCGGGCTGCCGGCGACGAAGACCGACTTCAACGGCCTGATCAAGACCTTCACCTACGATCCGTTCTGCCGGCCCTACCAGGTCTCGCAAAGCATCACCGGCGCCTATGCCAAGACCCGCTTCGAGAACGAGGGCAGTCCGGCGACACAGGCGCTGGTCAAGCTGACGCCACTGCCCAACGGGGCGGGCGAGGATTTTGTCCGCTCCTATTATGACGGGCTCGGCCGGGTGTATCGGGTGGAGACCCCCGGAGAGACGGCGGCCGGCGCCAAGCGCATTGCCGATACCGACTATGACCTGCGCAGCAATGTCCTGCGCACCGCCTTCCCGAGGTTTGTCGGCGAGACCGCGCAGTGGACGACCAACTCCTATGACTGGGCCGATCGGCTGGTAAAGATGGTTTTTGCCGATGCCAGCCAGACGATTTTTGCCCATAGCCTCGACAGCGGCAGCGGCACCAATCCGCGGCTTTACGCGGTCACCCAGACCGACCAGATCAATGCGACGACCACACGCCAGTCGAAGAGCGTGGCCTCGACGCGCGGCGATGTCGTGCAGATCGTGCGCGATCTCGGCGGGCTCAATCTGACGGAGGGCCGTACTTACGACGTGCTTGGCCGGCTGACTGTGGTCAGCGATCCCGGCGGCTCCCCCTGGAGCTACAGCTATGACATGGTCGGCAACCGGCTTTCTGCCTCGGATCCCGATCTCGGCTCATGGTCGTACATCTATGATGGCGCCAATCGTCTGACCAGCCAGACCGATGCCCGTGCCACCGTCACGACACTTGCCTACGACCAGCTGGACCGGCTGACGCTGAAGACGGCAACGGCGTCCGGCGGCAGTGCGGTGACGCTGACCCAAAACACCTACGATCAGGCAGCGGCGGGCTTCTACAACATCGGCCAGCTGACGACCTCGACAAACCCTGCGGCCACTCAAGGCAACAAGTATGACGGCTTCGGCAAACTCGCCCGCCAGGACGTCACCATCGGCACGCTGACCCACACCACGACCAATGTGCGCGATGCCTCCGGCCAGACGCTGCGCACCCAGTATCTGCCGGTGCAGCTCGACTTCGGCACGCTTGCCGCCCCGCTGCAATACACGGCCGCCAACAAGCTGCTCTCGGCTTCAGGCTTCATCACCTCGACGCTCTACGAGGCCGACGGCCAGACGAAGGAGATCACCTATGCCAACGGTGTAAAAACGTCCTTCATCTATTCGCCGAACCGCCGCTGGCTGATCTACACCCGCTATCCCCATCCCGACGTCAAGGTGACCGGCGCCGCCAAAGCCTTCCTGCACCGCGATCACCTGGCCTCGGTGCGCATGGTCACCGATGCCTCCGGCGCCATTGTCGAGCAGACCAACTACGCCACCTACGGAGAACGCCTCAACACCGGCTTCCAGACGCAGAAATCCTATATCGGCGAGCGCTTCGATCCCGAAACCGGCTTGCTCTACCTCAACGCCAGATACATGGATCCCGTGCTGGGACGGTTCATCTCACCAGATGACTGGGATCCGACCAAGGAAAGCGTCGGCACCAACCGCTACGCCTATGCCCAGAATGATCCGGTCAATAAGAGCGACACAAATGGACATATCAGCTGGGACGGAGTGAGGGATTTTGTCGGCGGCTTGTTTGGTGGTGCGAGCAGCAAAACTGAGCCGGCAGCAACACAAGGGGAGTCAAAAACCATCACGCGCGCTGACGGCACGCTCACGACAACAAAGGATAATCACCCGCCAGAGGTAGATGAATTTGCGAAGAAGAAAGACGTCCTAAAGGACCTCGGGGTCAAAATCGTTAGCCGTATACTTGGACGGGCTGCGCCATTAGCTAGCCTAGTTGACGCAACGCCCACCTCTTATCCTGGAGAAATAGCGTTTGAGCGGGCAATTACAATCCAAGACAAGCTTGACAGCTATGCGCAAGATAAAAGAACAACGGCAGTTGTCGCCACGAAGGAGGGCACTTTCGTTGTCTCATCTAGTACTGGTAGGCTTACTCCAGCTCAGAGAGCCGCCCTGAACAGCAATGAGGTTGAGGGGGTTGGCACGCCCGGAACGCACGCGGAAGTAAATGCAATGAATGCTGCAGAGGCTATGGGGCTCACTCCGATGGGAGTCGCGGCCAGCCGCGGCATATGCGGCAATTGCGCACGCGAGATTCAGGATCGCGGACTGGACATGTACAGCCCGATTAAATAGGTCGTCACCATGAAAAAAGTCGTAGACCGAATAAAATATCTGGCTGACATCGTTGCCGAATTGCCATTAGCAAAGAGAGTCGAGTTTTCATTTTTAGTTGCAGCACGCATGTCACCACTCCTTAAGCGATACAAACTTAAATTTCGCGGGGCCAATGATTTTGAGTTTGATTTGGGCACTCTCTGGAAAAATTTCTCTGATGGAAACATTTCCAAAATTGATCAAACGTTGAGAATATCCGAGACAAGTATACCTGATTGCGAGTCTGAAACAGATAGGCTTTGCATATTTGCGCAAAACGCAGCTATTTGTTTCGTGAACGTATGTAATCTAATACTAAATATGGACAGTTCTTTAGTTGGCAGGATTATCGAAAATTATTTCGATACGATCGATTACGTTGCGCAAGACAGTCTTGGTATCAGCGAATCTAGAGCGGACACCGATGAGCTCGTGATAAACAGCAATTTTTTTGCCACGGAATTTGAGCACCTTATTGAACGAGTAGAATTGTTGCGCAAAAACACGAGCGTTGACTTAAACATGCTGGAGAACGAGCGAATTTCATCGCCTTTTTATTCCGAGTGAAAACCGAGTCATGGGCCTTCTGTCTGTGACTAATCATCTTTACCTTGCGTGCCGCACTTCTGCGCAAGCTGCCTTATACGGCTACCCACCGGCCGGACGCGACCCTACGTCAGCCACCGAAATCACAATCTCGCTGAGCCTGACACAGCGACTCGCACCTAGAACGGTTCGCGAGAGCGATGCAGGCGAGACGTACAGCTTCGGCACCATTGTACTTACCAGCGATGGTTCTGCTTACATCGGCTGCGTGCGGCTGCAGATCTCATGGCGGAGATCATCTCTTCTAAAGCTGTGGGAACAGCCAAGGCAAAGCCCTAAAGCCAAACAAAACCGGGAAACAGGTCAGCGATTCAAAAAAGGATCTGTGGATAAGCGGTTTGTGACGAGCAAGTGTCGTATTCGTTTGGCTGGGGCTTAGTAGACTAAGCAACTTGGGCTCGGGGGAATCATGAACAAGTTGCTTGTTGGCGCGGCATTGCTTGCCGTCGGCGTCTTCGGCGCAGATACATCTTTCGTTTCTTATATTAGAAACTCTGCGGGAATGGCGGCTTTTGCGCAGGAGGCGCAAGGGACTTCGCCGGATGCTGGCGCAGGTGGCAGCTTCGGCAATGGCGGGGCAGCACTTGGCCCGGGAATAGGCTCCGGCACGGATGATGCGGGCGCACCGCCCCCAGCGGGTGCGACGGGAGATGTTGCGCCGGCGGGCGAGAGCCCGGATGCTGCAGCCAAGGTCGACGGCAAGCCGGCTGATGGTGAGAGCACCGATGCCAAGACCGGGGCGGCGGCGAAGACGACCGACAGCGAAGCCGCGCCCGAGGAGCCTGCCGCGGCGACCCTAGCGACCACCACGACGACCGCCGAAAGCGGCGATCCAGAGGCGATCGGCACACCGAAGGTGGATCTGCCGAAGAGCTCAGGCAATGGCAATCTGGGCTATGCCGTCGGCGTCGATGTCCCGGACTTCCATGGCATCGAGCCGTCGATCGCACTCACCTATGAGTCTTCCCGCAGAACCAAGCTAGGTGCCCTCTACCAGGGTTGGCTGGGCTATGCCTGGGGCGTTGGCGGTTTCGACGTCATCGAGCGGGCAACCCCAGGCTATGGCATGCCGGCATTCGATGCCGGTGACATCTACCTCCTCGACGGCCAGGCGATGGTCGCCTGCGTGGCGGGCATGGTGTCGCCGTCGTGCTCGGCCGGTGGCACCCATGCGACCGAGAATGAATCCTATCGCCGCATTGCGCTGAACGGCACCACGAATGAATGGACGGTGACCGATCGCGACGGCACCGTCTCGACCTTCCGCTCGGTCGCTGCGGTCGCCAACCTGACACCGACCGCCGGCACGCCGGCCTATGACCTTGACCGCCGTCACCCGCTACGGCACCGAAGCGGCCATCGCCACCGACGGCACCATCACCGGCGGCACCGCAAAGCTGCTCGGCCAGATGATCTATCAGAATACTGACGGGGTTTATACGACCGTAAATGCGCGGCTCTACGAGCACACGCAGTTCAATATTTTCTTTCCGCCGAGCTATACCAATCCGAAAGAAGTCGGCGACCTTGATTTCGACGGTCGCGACGAGGTCTTCGGGGACTATACCGAAACGGCGATGTCCGGGCAGACAATAAAGACCAACGTCTATAAGCGTATCATCAAGTTCGGTGCTGGCGGAATTCCAGCAGACAACAAGACCGTATTTCTGCGTATCAAGTCGCCCTCAGAGTCTCCGCCACCGCCGGATCCAGACGACCCAAACTCACCGAACCCACCCAAACCGGTCTTTTTCTCAGATCCCGGTCGCTTTCTCTCCACCAAGAACACGATGGACTTCGTGTATTATACGAATGGCCCCGGCGGCAGCCTACTTCAGCCAGGATACTATTCCCAGGGTGCGTTTCTTCTGACCGATGCTCAACTGGGCATGGCCAAATCCGACTGCAATCCGACGGCTCCAACCGGATATCAATCCGTCTGCAGTGCGTTGCCGTACGGGACCAATTTGGCCACGCGTCCTGACGCCCCGACATTTGTCGCCGATCCTGACGGTGATGGCGTCGACAATCTCAATGTCAATGCCAACGGTGATTTGAATAAGGTCATTGGTGTTGGCGATTTCCTCGGCAGTGGGCGTCAGCAGCCATTGTTTGCCGTGGGACTGTTGGGTGGAAATGTAAAGAAGGGCATACTGTCGAACGGCACATGGGTGTTGGCCGATCCCTCGTTTTCTCCCATCTACGAGGCCGACGGCCAGACGAAGGAGATCACCTATGCCAACGGTGTAAAAACGTCCTTCATCTATTCGCCGAACCGCCGCTGGCTGAACCGCGTCACCACCGCCAAGGGCGCCACGGTCCTGCTCGACGATCAGTATGCCCGCGATCTCATCGGCCGCATCACCGGCACGACCGGGCTGACGGCTGCCGACAGCTGGACCTATGGCTACGACAAGGCCGACCGGCTGACCTCGAGCGACAATCTCGGCAACAACACGCTCGACGAGACCTTTGTCTATGCCGCCAACGACAATCTGACGTCACGCACGCGTGTTGCCGGCACCTATGTCTATCCCGCGGCGAGCGCTGCTCGCCCGCATGCCCCGACAGCGGTCGGCGCCAAGACGCTCACCTATGACGCCAATGGCAACATGACCGCCGACGGCACCAGGACGCTGGTATGGGACGAGGCCAACCGGCTGAAGACGGTGACGCAGGCGACTACCGTCTCGCTGTTCTACGGCCCGGACGGCGCGCGAGCCAAAAAGGCCTCGTCCTTCGCCACCACGCTCTATCCCGACGCTTCCGTCGAGATCGATCCGGCGACACCGGGGGCGGAGATCTACACCCGCTATCCC